>CANFJA010000018.1 GCA_947447235.1 Comamonadaceae bacterium | reverse complement strand
TCGGGTTTGTCGCTGCCGGTGCGCATAGAAACGGGTGCGAAGAAAAACGTGCAAGGCTTTGACGAAGACCTGTTGTTCACCCACCGGGGCTTGTCAGGCCCGGCGGTGCTGCAAATTTCGAGCTACTGGCAGGCAGGCAGCGAGATTCGGGTGAATTTGGCACCGGACACCGATGTGCCAGAACAACTGATGTTGGCCAAGCAACACTCTAAAAAACTTGTCGCCAATGCGCTCAGTGCCTGGGTGCCATCGCGTTTGGCCGACGCTTGGACCGGGCAAGACCCGGCTTGGCAACGCCCGGTCATGGAAGCCAGCGACAAAGCCTTGATGCAACTGGCGCAACGCTTGGGCAGTTGGCCCCTCACACCCACGGGCACCGAAGGCTATAAAAAGGCCGAAGTCACCGTGGGCGGCGTGGACACACGAGACCTGTCGCAGCAAACCATGGAATCCAAGCAGCCTGGGCTGTACTTCATAGGCGAAGTGGTGGACATCACCGGTTGGCTGGGCGGCTACAACTTCCAGTGGGCTTGGGCCAGCGCCCACGCGTGTGGGCAGGCTTTGGCCGCATCTCTAAAGTCGCTATAATCCTCGTCTTTGCTGGCAAACCCCCAACGGCCTGATCAACTTTGTGTTGGGGAACCCCGCAGACACGGCGCACAAGCCCGATCTTCTTGTGAACCCTCTGGCTGCAATATTTGGAAAATTTTGGTAATGACCACCATCCGTGTAAAAGAAAACGAGCCGTTTGACGTCGCACTGCGCCGCTTCAAGCGCACCATTGAAAAACTCGGTCTGTTGACCGACTTGCGTGCCCGCGAGTTCTACGAGAAGCCCACCGCTGAACGTAAACGCAAAAAAGCCGCAGCCGTGAAGCGCCACTACAAGCGTGTGCGCAGCATGCAACTGCCCAAGAAGCTGTACTAACCAGCCTCTTCACTGAAGCAGGCCCACAGGCCCAATCAGACGACTCGCTTGGGGACGCTCAAGCGGGTTTTTTTTCGTCACCCACTTTTTGTATTGGAGTTGCCATGAGCCTCAAAGACCAAATCACCGAAGACATGAAAACCGCCATGCGTGCCAAAGACAGTGTGCGTTTGGGCACGATTCGCCTCCTCATGGCAGCCATGAAACAAAAAGAGGTCGATGAACGCGTCGAGCTCGACGACACCGCCGTGATTGCCATCGTCGACAAACTCATCAAACAGCGCAAAGACTCGGTGGCCGCTTATCAGAGCGCCAGCCGCCAAGATTTGGCCGATGTGGAGTTGGCTGAAATGAAAGTCCTCGAGGTCTACCTGCCCCAGCGTTTGAGCGGCGAAGAAATCACCGCCGCAGTGCAAGCCATCGTGGCCCAAGTGGGTGCCACAGGTCCTGGCGACATGGGCAAGGTCATGGGGGCAGTGAAAGCGCAGCTGGCGGGCAAGGCCGACATGGGACTGGTGTCCGCCGCTGTCAAGGCAGCGTTGAGCCCTTGATCGGCAGACACAGCCCGAAAATAAATAGGCATTTTGTATGCTTTTATTTTTGATCGCCTGATGATTTTGAATAAAATCAATTTTTTTAAAACCGCATTTTGAAATTTTTCAAAATGAACGCCGACCATGATGCTCCGCACTTTTGCATGCACCAAGATCCATCTTCGCGCGATCGACAGACTCCTACTCGGCATGTGGATGGGTCTGGGGCTTGTGACGGCTCCCACTTGGCTGCATGCCAAAGAACCAGGCGCGACACTGCAAGACCTGCTGTTTGCCACCGTACAAGGCAACCCGACACTGCGCGCCAGTTGGCTGGATGTGACCGCCAGCGAGCAAGACGTCGAGGTCTCTGAGCGAGGCCGCTGGCCTGTGGTATCCGCCGTCATGGAGTCGAGAACAGGCACCCTCACGAGCACGCCATCGCGTGCCCTGAGAGCCCAACAACCCCTCTGGGATGGCGGAAGGATTGCGTCACAGATTTCCGAATCAGAGGCGCAAAAGAAAGCCACCACCTACAAGTATTACCAACAACAGCAACAAGTCTTTTTGTCGGTGGTTTCCGCTTGGCAAAGCGTCATGGCCGCCAAAGAAAGAATGCAGGCCTCTGAGCTCGCCTTGACACGTTTGAGAGAGCTCCAAGCCCAGATGGTGCGACGCGTGGAGGCATTGGCGTCCCCGCGCATCGATTTAGAACAAGTCGATGCGCGCGTGTTCCAAACCGAAGTTGAACTCAGCACAGCACAAACCGGCTATGCCTTCGGCCTCACGCGCTTGGAACAGTTGACCGGTCTGGTTGGCTTGCGCCAGTCGGCTCAGCTGGCATTTGACTTCTACCAACCGCAGCATGCCCGGCGAGTCGCGCAAGAAGTCCCATCACAAGACATGGCGCTTTGGGTCGCGAAAGACAATGCAGTGCTCAAAGCACAGGCAGAGGTTGAGCTGGCACGCGCACGCTACCAAACCAAAGATGCCGAAAAATGGCCTCAGCTGTTTGTCCGGGTGGATCAACCCGTTGGCAAAGTGGTGAGCTACACAGACACGCGCATGAGTGCTTTTGTGGGTTTGCAATACACCCCCAATGCGGGCTTTTCTAACCTTCTTCAAGCGCAATCACTGCTCACGCGCATCGACAGTTCACAGCAAGCGGTCGAAGCCGTCCAACGCGAGATTCAAGAAGCCTTTGAGAACGACCGCGAGGACATTTTGTCGGGTCAACGCAAGGTCAACGCGCTGGAGCGCGCAGTGACGGGCTCACACACTGTCTTGGAGTCTTACCGCCGTCAATTCCAAGGCGGTAAAAAATCTTGGCTCGATTTGCTCAATGCAGTGCGCGAACTCACCCAAAACGAGTATGCCTTGGCAGACGCTAAAACCGCCTGGATGGGTGCGATCTACAAATACCAAGTCCGGGCAGGCATGCCCCTCCAACAGGCAAACCCACAATGACCGACACCCATGGACTGGCTTGGGCCATACAACACTTGGCGCGCCTCAAAGGTGAACACCTGGACCTGCTCAAACTCCAGACGTGCATCACCGAATTGCGTGCGGATCTCCCGCCCGACCAACAGCTGGGCGAGATCTGCCGCAGCTTAGATGCGCAACTGGCACCGATCACCGCCAAGCCTGACGTTGTCGATTTGCCGTTGCTGTATGGCGATCGCCATCTTGGTTGGGGTGTGATCGTCAGCCACGAAGCATCGGGGCAATGGGTGGTTCGCAGTGAGACACGGCAATTCAGCCTCAGCCCTGAAGAATTTGCAAACAATGCCTTTGTTGTCAGGTTTCAAAACGAACAGGCTTGGCACAAACATGCGGCGGCCCAAGAGGACATGCTGCCAGACAGCTTCATTCAAATTGCCTTTGCCGTCATCAAAAAATACCGCAGTGAATTGCTCGAGGCCTCCTTGGCTTCGTTTTTCATTGGGATACTGGCCTTTGTCACGTCCATGTTTTCGATGCAGGTCTACGACCGCGTCATCCCAACCCGCAGCGAATACACCTTGTTGATACTGAGCTTAGGTGTCTTGCTGTCGATTGGGTTTGAACTGGCCATGAAATATGCGCGTTCTAGGCTGATGGATTTTGTGGTGGTCGGCGTCGACAGCCACCTGTCACGAGAAATTTTTCATCGGCTGCTGCAACTTCGCGTCGACCAAATTCCAGGCTCCGTCGGCAGTTTGGCAGGCCAATTGCGGGGTTATGAGCAATTGCGTGCTTTCTACACCAGCACCACGATGTTCACCTTGATTGACCTGCCGTTTGGCATCATTTTTCTGCTGGGCATGATGGCCATTGGAAGCCCTTGGGTGGCGTTGGTGCCCTTGGTGTTTGGCCTGCTGGGCATCGTCATAGGCCTGAGCTCGCGTCAAAAAATCCATCAATTTTCGATGGACAGTGCCGCCTACTCCAATGCAAAAACAGGTTTGCTGGTGGAAGCGGTCGAGGGCGTTGAAACCATCAAGGCCGGTTCAGGTGGGTGGAAATTTTTGGCCCGCTGGATTGCCGTCAACAACCACACCATCCAAAACGACTCGCAGATGCGCGGATTCATGGATGGGCTGGGTTACGTGTGCGCCATGATCCAACAACTCTGCTACGCAGGGTTGATCACGGTGGGCGCACTGCTCGTGATACAGGGCCACATGACCATGGGAGCTTTGATCGCCTGTTCTATTTTGAGTGGTCGGGTCTTGGCGCCGATCTTGGCTTTGCCTGGCTTGTTGGTTCAACAAGGGCAGGCCATGGCGGCGCTCAAGGGCATTGAAGCAATTTATCAACTCAAAACAGACAACCATGGCGTCTCCAGGCCTTTGGTTCCAGATCGGCTGCACGGACACTTCAAAATTTCAGCGGCCAAGTTTTCATATCCAGGCCATCCGCCAGCACTGATGGTGCCGAACTTGAGCATTCAGCCCGGTGAGAACATCGCCATCTTGGGCCCGATCGGTTCAGGCAAGTCGACCTTGCTGCGCCTGCTCAGCGGTATTTACGTGCCACAAGAAGGTCAAGTTCTGCTCGATGGACTGGACCTCTGTCACATCAGCCGGCAGGTGTTGAGTCAAAAAATTGGCTACCTGCAACAAGACCACCGTTTATTTCAAGGCACCTTGCGTGAAAACTTGCTCATTGGCATGCCCGATCCAGGCGATGGGGTGATCCAACAAGCCATGGAGCGCACCGGCATGGTCCATTTTGTGGCCGCGCACCCCAAGGGTTTGGAGCGCGCCATCATGGAAGGCGGCAAAGGTCTCAGCGGCGGACAACGCCAGTTGTTGGCGTTCACGCGCTTGGTGCTGTGCAACCCCGACATCATGCTGCTTGATGAACCCACAGCCAGCATGGACGATGAGCAAGAGCGCCGCTGTATTGCGGTCATGCAAGAGATGGTCCATGCCGGAAAAATGCTGATCGTGGTGACGCACAAGTCCAACATCTTGCCCTTGGTGTCGCGCATCATCATCGTGGCGGGCAACACCCTCGCCATGGACGGTCCCCGAGACGCCGTGTTACAGCGATTGGCTCAAACGGGTGCGCCTAACGCGGCCACCCCGACACCCCCCTCTGCAGCGAGTTGACCATGACGCATCCCAATTTCTATGAACCCAAGCACCCCCATCGCGCTCGCTTGACACTGCGGGTCATGGCCACAGGGTTTGTTCTGCTGGTCATTTGGGCCGCATGGGGCATGGTGGACCAAGTCACTCGCGCACAAGCCCAAGTGGTGGCACAAGCGCGCACCCAAGTCATTCAGTCGCCCGACGGTGGCGTCTTGACCGAGTTGCTGGTGAAAGAGGGTGACAAAGTGACAGCGGGTCAAGTCTTGGCCAGTCTGCAAAAAGAACGCGCCCAAGCCGCCGTCTCTGAAACCAAAGCCAAAGTTGCAGCACTTCGCATCACCCTGGCTCGACTGCACGCAGAGGTGTATGGCAGGCCGCTGAATTTTGCCAGCGACCTCAAGTCCTACCCCGAGTACATCAGCAACCAAACCGATCTCTACACCAAGCGGCAACAGGCGTTCCGCGAAGACAGCGAGGCATTGGCCAAGATCCTTGAGCTCAGTGATGCAGAGCTCAAAATCAACCTCAAACTCGAAGCCAACGGCGATGTGAGTCGAACCGAGGTGTTGCGTCTCGAAAAATCTGTGGCAGATGTGCGCATGCAATTGGCCAGTAAAAAGAACAAGTATTTGCAAGATGCGCAAGCTGAAATGACCAAGACGCAAGAAGACCTCAGCACCCAAACAGAACTGCTGCGCGACCGCAACCAACTGCTGGAACACACGGTGCTCACGGCGCCTGTGGACGGTGTGGTCAACAACATTCGCATCAACACACTGGGCGGTGTGGTGCGCCAAGGCGAAACCGTGATGGAGTTGCTGCCCTGGAGCCAAGAGTTGGTGATCGAAGCCAAAGTTACCCCGGTCGACATTGCGTTTGTCCGCGTTGGACAAGAGGCCAACATCAAGGTGGACGCTTATGACGCCTCTATTTTTGGCGCACTCGCGGGCACGGTCGGCTACATCAGCCCCGATGTCTTGAGCGAAGACACCCGTCAAGGCCCGTTTCTGTATTACCGCGTTCGCATTCACCCGCAACCTGTGCATTTGCAGGCAGACAAGGCACAGCGCATTCAGCTCAAACCCGGCATGAGCGCCTCGGTCGACATCAAGGCCAACGAGCGCTCGGTGTTGAGTTATTTGCTCAAACCCATCAGCAAGGCGTTCAGCCAATCCATGGGGGAGCGCTGACCCCATCAGCCCCACAAAACCCACCATAATTGATGGTTCCGAGACATTTGACCCAACACGACAATTCTTATGCAACCTAAGCTCAAGCCCCACAACCCCAACTTTTCTTCTGGCCCCTGCGCCAAACGACCCGGTTACGACGTCAGCCAACTCCAGTTGGACTTGCTCGGTCGCTCCCACCGATCTGCGCTTGGCAAAAAGGCCTTGGGCCTGGCCTGCACAGAAACAGCGCGCATCCTGGGTTTGCCCGAAGGCTACCGCGTGGCTGTGGTGCCTGGTTCAGACACTGGCGCCATTGAAATGGCCATGTGGTCTTTGTTGGGTGGACGTGGCGTAGACGTATTGGAGTGGGAGTCTTTCAGCGCAGGCTGGGTCACCGACATCGTCAAGCAGTTGAAACTGCCCCATGTCAATGTGATCAAGGCCGACTACGGCGACTTGGTCGATCTGCACAGCGTGAACTTTGACAACGATGTGGTGTTCGTTTGGAACGGCACCACCTCGGGTGTGAAAGTGCCCCATGGCGACTGGATTCCAGCCAACCGCGGCGGCCTGACCCTGTGCGACGCCACCTCGGCCGTGTTCGCCATGGACATGCCTTGGGACAAACTCGATGTCATCACCTACTCATGGCAAAAAGTGCTGGGCGGTGAAGGCGCGCACGGCATGCTCATCCTAAGCCCACGCGCGGTGGAGCGGCTCGAGGCCTACAGCCCACCTTGGCCCATGCCCAAGGTGTTCCGCATGAAATCGGGTGGCAAGCTCAACGAAGGCCTCTTCAAAGGCGAAACCATCAACACGCCGTCCATGCTGTGCGTGGCCGACTACTTGGACGCGCTGCAATGGGTGGACGGTTTGGGTGGCGTCAAAGCCACCATCGCCAAAAGCGAAGCCAACTTGAAAGTGATTGCCGATTTTGTGGCGGCCAACGACTGGATCTCTTTCTTGGCCAAGTCCCCTGCCACACGCTCGAACACCAGTGTGTGCTTGAGCGTTCAACTGTCAGAGGACCAGGTCAAAAAAATGGTGAAGCTGCTGGATGCCGAGGGCGTGGCCTACGACATCGGGGCCTACAAAGACGCGCCAGCTGGCTTGCGCATTTGGTGCGGCGCCACGGTCGAGGCCTCTGATCTTGAGGCCCTCATGCCTTGGTTGACGTGGGCTTACCACGCAGTTCAAAACTAACGCGGGCCCTGCCCTGCGCACAGCATGTACAAAATCAGAACTTACAACGCGATTGCCCTGAAAGGCCTTGAGCGTTTTGGCCGTCAATCGTATGAAGTCGGCAGTGACATTGGCCACCCCGACGCCTTTTTGCTACGCAGCCAAAAACTGCATGACGTGGCGGTGCCCGACTCTTTGCTGGCCGTGGCGCGCGCAGGTGCGGGCGTCAACAACGTGCCCATCGCAGACTACAGCCGACGTGGCATTGTGGTGTTCAACACACCCGGGGCCAATGCCAATGCGGTGAAAGAGCTGGTCATGGCTGGCATGCTGCTGGCCAGTCGCGGCATCTTGCCTGGCATGGACTATGTGAATGGCCTGGGCGAGATGAGCGATGCAGCGGCCATGTCACAGCTGCTGGAAAAAGAAAAGTCCCGTTTTGCAGGCACCGAGGTCAAGGGCAAAACCTTGGGCATCGTCGGCCTGGGCGCGATCGGTTCGATGGTGGCAGACATGGCCTTGGCCATGGGCATGAAGGTGGTGGGCTTTGACCCTGCGCTGTCCATCGATGCCGCTTGGCGCCTTTCCAACGAAGTGGTACGCATGGAAAACCTAGCGGCCTTACTGGCCCGCTGCGACTTTGTGAGCTTGCATGTGCCAGCCATCGAAGCCACCCACCACTTGGTGAACGACGCTGCACTGGCCTTGATGCAACCCAACGCCGTGTTGCTCAACTTCGCGCGTGAAACCATCGTCGATTCTGCAGCTGTGCTGCGCCGCCTCAACGCGGGTCAACTGGCACGCTATGTGTGCGACTTTCCTGAGCCCGGTTTGATTGCCCACCCGGGAGTGATTGCCATGCCGCACATCGGCGCGAGCACCGAAGAGTCCGAAGAAAACTGTGCCGTCATGGCTGCCAACCAGTTGATGAACTACCTTGAAAACGGCCATGTCACCAATTCGGTCAACTTTCCAGCCATCCACATGGACCGCAGCTCGGGCACCAGCCGCATCACCTTTTGCAACGACAACGTCTCTGGCGTGTTGGGCCATGTGCTGTCGGTGTTGGCCGATCGCCAGGTGAATGTGATCGACATGGTCAACAAGAGCTTGGGCGAGCTGGCGATCAACATCATCGACGTGGCCAGCCCACCGTCTGACGATGTGCTCAACGCCATACGCGGCGTGGCGCATGTCATCCGTGTGCGTCTGATTTGACCGCTGCGACCTTGGCTTGGCGCCAAGGTTGTGGTGAATCTGAAGCACCCTGTATGTACCGCCTCATCAACGCCATAGGTTTTCAAACCGCTTGGTGGGCCTGCGTTGCGGGCGTCGGCCATGGCCTAGAGGTGTCGGCCCTTGCGTATTGCTCAGCACTGGCCGCAGCGCATCTTGTTTACGTGGACAAACGCTGGCAAGAGCTCCAGCTTGCAGCGGTGGCTCTGGCCATCGGCGTGGGGGTGGATACCGCGCTGCAGTACTTTTCTGTGATTCATTTTTATGGATGGGCACTGTGGGATGTGAGTCCTTTTTGGTTGTGGGCGCTGTGGGTGTTGTTTGCCATGACCTTGAACGCATCGCTCTCGTTCCTAAAAACGCAGCCCTTGTGGCTGTCTGGCTCAGCGGGCCTGCTGTTTGGCCCCCTCACCTACTACGCAGGTGCCAAGCTGGGGGCGGCATCGTTTGACGCCTCAGTCACCCACGTGTTGGCGCTGGCCTTGGCGTGGATGTTGGCGCTGCCAGTGATGGTCATGGTGGCGACAAGAATTTCTGCAAATGTGGCTATCCTTGAACGTTCGCCATAGACACATGGCCAGCCCTTCCCGGGCAATTCCTCGGAGACACAGTATGAATATCAAACGTTTGGCACTTGTCCTTGTGACCGTCATGGCAGCGGTCTCAGCCCCGACAGCCTTGGCGCAAAACTACCCCGAGCGGGCCATCACGGTGATCGTGCCGTTCACGCCAGGTGGCGTGTCTGACATCACCGCCAGACCGCTGGCAGCAGCCATGTCGGGCAACCTCGGCCAACCCATGGTGATTGACAACAAGGGCGGCGCCGGTGGCGCCATTGGCATGGCAGCAGCGGCCAAAGCCAAGCCCGATGGCTACACCTTGATGATGGCGCTGCCCAGCATGATCACCATCCCCATTTCCGATCGCATCAGCAACCGCGCGTCGAGTTTTCAGGTCAACCAATTCAAGCCCATTGCCCGCCTGACCGCAGACCCCACGGTGCTGGCCGTGCGCTCAGACAGCCCCTGGAAAACCTTGGCTGATTTTGTGCGTGATGCACGCGCCAAGCCAGACACCATCTCTTACAGCAGCTCAGGCCTGTATGGCACCACCCATGTGGCCATGGAAATTTTGGCCTATGCCGCCAACTTGAAACTGGTGCATGTGCCCTACACCGGCGGCGGCTTGCAAGTGAATGCCTTGTTGGCTGGGCATGTGGACGCCACCATGCAAACGCCCGGCGCCATTGCCGGGCACATCGCCTCCGGCAAGGTGCGCGTCTTGGCATCCATGAGCCGCGACCGCGTGGCCACCCTGCCCGATGTGCCCACGGCCACGGAACAAGGCTTCAAAGGCGAGTACTACCTGTGGACGGGCTTGTTTGCGCCAGCCGGCACGCCCGCGCCCATCGTCAACCGCTTGCGCGCTTCGGTGAAAGAAGCGGCCAACCAAAACCTGTTCAAGAGCGCCATGGCCACCCTGAACACACCCATCCAGTATTTGGATTCCGACGACTTTGCCAGCTTCATGGTGGAAGACACCAAGCGCCTCGACGCGGTGTTGACCAACATGGGCGACATCAAGTAACTCACCCCACACCATTGTTTTTCTTTTAGCCTTCAATCAAGACAACCTATGAAACTCATCAATCTTTCAGTCCAAGGCATGCGACGCGTCGGCATCCTCGACGGCGACCACGTGGTCGACGTATTGGCCGTACATGAAGCACAACCCTTTTTGAGCACCACCGACATTGCTGCACTGGGCAGCACCGTCAGCGTGATTGCACAGTGGGACCATCTGCATGCGCTGTTTGACAAAGCCGTCTCCCTCAGCCGCAGCGGCGTGGGCCGCACACCCACCCAAAGCGCACACTTGCTCGCCCCCATGGCGCCCAGCACCATCTTGTGCTCTGGCAGCAACTACCTGAGCCACAACCAAGAAAAAGCCAACGCCGACACCAGCGGCAAAGAGCCTGAGTTTTTTGTCAAAACCGGCGACTGCGTGGTCGGCCCCGACGAAGCCATCGTGTGGGACCCAGTGCTCACCCAAAAGCTCGACGGTGAAGTCGAGCTGGCCGTGGTCATCGGCAAACCGGGCCGGCACATTGCTGTGAAAGATGCCTTAGACCATGTGTTTGGCTACACCATCGTCAACGATGTGACCGCGCGTGACCGCCAAGTGCGTCGCCGCCCCGATGGCTCTTACTGGTATGAGTTGGGCCGTGGCAAATTGTTCGACACCAGTGCACCACTGGGCCCATGCATCACCACCCGTGATGAAATTCCTGATCCGCAAGCCATCATGGTGCGCGCCTGGGTGAACGGCGAACTGCGCCAAATCAGCAGCACCTCGCAGATGATTTGGAGCGTGGCCGAGTTGATCCACTTCTTCTCGGTGAACATGACCTTGCGCCCAGGCATGGTCATCATCACCGGCACGCCCAGCGGCACAGCGTGGTCGAGCGACGAAGAGTTGGGCGGCAAATGGGCCGGCACCAACGGCATGGTCAAAGCCCAAGGCTACTTGCAACCCGGCGACACGGTGGTGTGCGAGATCGATGGCATTGGGCGACTGTCCAACCCGATCACGCGTTGAATGTGTGAGGCCTGTGCTGCTTGGCATGGGCCCAGAGATGTCGGGTATCGGCTTTAAAATCACGCATGGAAATCAAAGTCAACTTTCTCGACAAGCTTCGCCTAGAAGCCAAGTTCGATGACTTCACGGTGGTGGCCGACCAGCCCATCCGCTACAAGGGTGATGGATCTGCGCCCGGCCCCTTCGATTATTTTTTAGCCTCGTCGGCTTTGTGCGCAGCCTACTTTGTGAAGCTCTATTGCGACACGCGCAATATTTCGACCGAACACATTCGCCTGTCGCAAAACAACATCGTCGATCCAGAGAACCGCTACCAGCAGATTTTCAAAATTCAGGTGGCGTTGCCGCCAGACATTCAGGACATTGATCGCCGCGGGATTTTGAATTCGATCGAACGCTGCACGGTCAAGAAGGTCGTGCAAGCTGGGCCAGAATTTGTGATCGAGGAAGTTGAGAGTTTGGATGCGGATGCGCAGTCTTTGCTCACCTTGAAACCAAGCCCTGACAGTCGCACCTTGATTGCGGGCAAAGACCTGCCGCTGGAGCAAACCATTGCCAATATGTCAGGTGTGTTGGCTGACTTGGGTATCAAGATTGAAATTGCTTCTTGGCGCAACATCATTCCCCATGTGTGGTCGCTGCACATTCGCGATGCGCATTCGCCCATGTGTTTCACCAACGGCAAGGGCGCCACCAAAGAGAGCGCCTTGGCGTCGGCCCTGGGCGAATACATCGAGCGACTCAGCAACAACCACTTTTATGCCGGCGCGTATTGGGGCGAGGACATCGCCAATGCAGCGTTTGTGCATTACCCCAATGAGCGCTGGTTCACACCCGGCCCTGACGATGCATTGCCATCAGAAATTTTGGATGCTTACTGCCTGCAGATTTACAACCCTGAGGGTGAGTTGCGTGGCTCGCATCTGATCGACACCAACTCAGGCCATGTGACGCGTGGCATTTGTTCATTGCCATTTGTGCGGCACTCTGACGGTGAGGTGGTTTATTTCCCCTCTAACCTGATTGAAAACCTGTTTGTCAGCAACGGCATGAGTGCTGGCAACACACTGGCCGAAGCGCAGGTGCAATGCCTGTCTGAAATTTTTGAGCGTGCGGTCAAGCGTGAAATTTTGGAGGGTGAAATTTGTTTGCCCGATGTGCCGCATGAGGTGTTGGCAAAGTACCCCAGCATCATGGCTGGCATTCAAGGCCTTGAAGACCAAGGCTTTCCGGTGCTGGTGAAAGATGCGTCGATGGGCGGCACTTACCCCGTGATGTGCGTGACCTTGATGAACCCACGCACAGGCGGTGTGTTTGCATCGTTTGGCGCGCATCCATGCTTGGAGGTGGCACTCGAGCGCAGCCTGACCGAGTTGCTCCAAGGTCGCAGTTTTGAAGGCCTCAACGACTTGCCACCACCCACCTTTGAAAGCCAAGCCGTCACCGAGCCGAACAACTTCGTGGAGCATTTCATCGACTCCAGCGGCATTGTGTCGTGGCGTTTTTTCAGCGCCAAAGCAGATTTCGAATTTGTGGAATGGGATTTTTCTGGCGATGGCGACAACGCCACGGCCCAAGAGGCGGCCACTTTGTTTGGCATTCTTCAAGACATGGGCAAAGAGGTGTACACGACTGTGCTTGACCAGCTTGGCGCCATCGCCTGTCGGATATTGGTACCCGGTTATTCAGAGGTGTACCCCATCGAGGATTTGATTTGGGACAACACCAACAAGGCCTTGATGTTTCGCGCAGATATTTTGAACTTACACCGCTTAGACGATGCCAGCTTGTCTGCCCTGCTAGACCGTTTGGAAAACAGCGAGCTCGATGAGTACTCTGACATTGCCACGTTGATCGGCATCGAATTTGATGAAAACACCGAATGGGGCCAACTGACGGTGTTAGAGCTCAAACTCTTGATTCATCTGGCCTTGCAGCAATTTGAGCCAGCCCATGAGTTGGTGGGCGCCTTCTTGCAGTTCAACGACAACACAGTGGAACGTCGTTTGTTTTACCAAGCCTTGAACGTGGTGCTGGAAGTGCTGCTCGATCCAGACCTAGCGATGGATGACTACGCCACCAACTTTCGGCGCATGTATGGCGGTGATCGGATGGATGCGGTGATGGGGTCTGTCCATGGCAGCGTGCGCTTTCATGGTTTGACGCCAACGACCCTGCAACTCGAAGGCTTGGAGAGACACAAACGTCTGATCGACAGTTACAAAAAGCTGCATACGGCACGCGCCCAAATGCAGCTCAGCGAGCCAACTGTCACCAGCTCAAGTGCTGTGAGGTAGGAGATGGGTTGGAGAGAAAGCGCAACTTAAGCCGCTTGAATTGCTTGCAACCACAAGTCATCGATGGCGCTGAGTTTGGCTTTGTCAAACTCAGCCGTATGCTCCCAATAACGTCCTGACTGCACCATGTAACCCAAGTCTTTTTCGGCCTTCAAGGCGCGCGCAATGCGGTCGGTATTGAGCAATTCAAACTGTTGATCAACGATGTTCTGTCGAACTGAGGGCTCAGCCAACTCCTGCCTAGACACGCGAGGAAACAACAAGCGTGATTCGGGCAGTTCTGACAAATTCAACACTGCGCAATTGTGCTTGTGTGCCAACGACATGAATCGCACCGACTTAGCTTCTAGAGATTGAAGGGTCACGTCGTCGCGCAAGGGATCTGGCGAACCATGCCCATAGAAGTGACTGCTCTGACCAGTGATCGCGCCGTACACCATGTCACAACCCAAGAACACCATGATGTCGGGCTTCAAAGCGCCCAAGGCCCAGTAGCCTGCTGTGAATGCCATGGTACCGCCCGCATAGACAAAGCCACCAAAGCTGTTTTGTTGCGGTACAAATTCGGGGGCGGCAATCAGCTGCTGATGAGGCTTCAAAAGCATAGAGGGCAAGCGCTCGGACGCAAAGTCTTCGGGGTACACCAAGTAGTCCCATTCGGACGTGATTTGCCACGCGTTGTTGATGGCCACGCGGTGAGTAAATAGCGACAAGTCCCAGTTTTTCGCCAGTAAGGCGTCGGGTGCACTGCCAATCATCAACACCATCTTCACATCTGTTGCCAGATTGGGCTGTTTCATGCCAAGCTCTGCCACGTCGGTTCCATTTCCTAAAAAGCACATCACCGTCACTCGGCGCCGATATGGGCGACCAGATATGAAAGACGCCCAAGCTCATTGGCTTGGGAAAATAGCGGCAATCCTAGGGCCTATTCGGCACCGTTGCTGGCATGAGGTCTGTTTCGTCAAGGCGTTGCGGTTTGTCAGATGCGATGGTGTTTTCTGAGCCAGATGCCACAGCAGAGGGCAGGAAGCACATTTTTTCGCCATCCCATGTTTGACCGCACCAGCAGAGGCCTTCTTCGTTGATGATGCAGGTACCCGTTCCGCAGCATCTGGGATCGTTGTTCATGCAGTTGTCCGTTCATTCTGATTTAGCAATTGGCACGACGATGGTTTGCAACCTGTCGGTCAGCAAAACTCATGTCTGGACTTCTGAGGGCGCGGTGCTTGGTCACTCGCCCTTTCATCCGCTGGCGCCATAGCTTGTATGAGCTGGGCTTGAGTTCTTGACGCATCAAAAGGATGACCTCTGATTCGGCAAGCCCCAAGCGATCTTTGATTGTCTCAAATGAGGTTCTGTCTTCCCAAGCCATTTGAATCGCAGCGGAGATGTCGCCAGGTGTCAGCGTCGAAAGTATGGATCCCTTCAAAACGACATGTGCAGTTGAAACACAGAGTTCGGAGCTTTCGGCACAAATGGCGCTGCCATCGGTTTGAATTTAAAACGCCCGATGTCTTGCGTGAATGACTTGGTTTCTAAACCTGATGCGCCGACAAAGTCAGCCAAAACAAAGTTGCTCAAGGTATTTTTCACAACCTGCTCAAACTCCAACTCGTACGCTTGAATCGACTGACCTTTGGGCGCGGTGTCTTCTAAGGTCTGTTCAAAGACAGCCGCCACGTCCCATACAGAGACCATAGACACATCACCGAGGATCTTGTAGCCGCCGCCAGGCCCTTTCAAGGAGGTCACGATGTCTTGTGCCTTGAGGGGCTTGAGAATATTTTCTATGTACGAAACTGAAAGCCCCAAGCGCAGCGCGAGCTCTGAGGTGGAAAGATAAACATCGTTGCGCTGTCCGGCAAGCAGCACGCAAACGTCAATCGCATGGATGGTTTTGTTTGAAATCATGACCTAATCTCCGGTTGAGTAGGATTTTGAGACATTTATCTACGCAATTCAATTTATTTCGCCTTAAATCGAATTTATCGTCATAATATCTACTCAATCTCTACTCAAAAATTCAATTTTGACCATCACATCACCCAACACCCTACTTTTTCGAATCGGCGCAGTCTCGAAAACGACCGGAATTCCTGTGTCGACCCTGAGAATTTGGGAAACGCGCTACGGCGCCTTCATCCCCCGCAAAACCGAAGGCAAACAACGTCTGTTTGAAGAACAAGACGTCTCCAAAGCCATCTTGCTCAAGCAACTCTCCAAGGAGGGACACGCCATCAGTGCCATTGCTGGCCTTGATTTGGAGCAGCTGCGCAGAATGCGTAATTTGCAAAATAACGCACAAAGCAACCCGGGGGTTCTGGGTGACCCAGTGACTTTGGCGGTGGTGGGCTTAGGTCTTGCCAACCGAATCGAATCGAAAAAATTTGTGGCAACTGTCCAGCCAAACAGAATCAGAGTGACCGACGTGTTGGTGGACTTGGCCGCAGCAGGTGAGGCTGAGTTTGGCGAAAAGCCCCAAGTGCTTGTGATCAAAGTCAACACACTGCAAGCCGATGTTCACGCGAGCATTCATGGTCTTGTTCAAGCGCACGGATTCGCTCAAACGATCGTGATCTATAACTTTGCGCCAGAAGCCGTGGTTCAAGCCATGAAGTTTTCTGGGCTGATTGTCAGACGCGAGCCCATGTCGGACATTGAACTCGCCGAGCTCTTGCAATCTGTGGTGTTTGTTGATCAGGTGCGGGCACAAGAGTTTGGCACGCGCGGATCTGTCATCGCTGGCCGAAAGTATTCGGACGAAACATTGGCGCGTGTGGCCGGCATTTCTACCAATGTTCTGTGCGAATGCCCACGGCATGTGGCGGAATTGATTTCACAACTCGCGAGTTTTGAAGCGTACAGCCAGGAGTGCTTGAACAAAAATTCAGAAGATGCGCACTTGCATGCTTACTTGCGTTCTATCTCAGGCTCCGCCAGGTCATTGTTTGAAAATGCGCTTGAAAAAATTGCGCAGCATGAAGGCATTGACCTGCATGAAGAGAAAAATAAGCCTGAGAAAAAAAGCCGCTAGGTGGTGAAACCAAGCGGCCTTTAAACAGTGTGATGGTGGTGCATTGTGGACCCTGGTTCAATTCCACACCAACAGCACTTGAATATTGCTTGACCGGTAGTTGCGTATGCAGTGCATAACTTACAAATTTCCGCCGCTACCTCTCGAATTAACTGGCTTT
>CANFJA010000017.1 GCA_947447235.1 Comamonadaceae bacterium | reverse complement strand
TGAAGCGGCCACCAGTTTGGCGCAAGATGAGTACCCAGACCTCGACATCCAGCAGGTGTTGGATCAGGTGGACCAACTGGGCGAGCGTATCAAGCGGCGCTTGCCTTCGGATGCAGGCGGCTTGCATCGCTTGCGTTTGCTCAACAGTTTCTTTTTCGACGATTTGGGCTTTGCGGGAAATTTGAACAATTACTACGACCCAGACAACAGCTTTGTGCACGCCGTGCTGCACACGCGCCGTGGCATCCCCATCAGTCTGGCCGTCATTTGGTTAGAGTTGGCCTCGGGCTTGGGCTTGGAGGCATCAGGGGTGAGTTTTCCGGGTCACTTTTTGCTCAAAGTCAAGCTGCCTTTCCCGCACGAAGGGCAGGTGGTGATGGATCCGTTCACGGGGCAGTCCTTGAGCAAAGAAGACTTGTCAGAGCGTTTGGCCCCGATGCACGCAGAGACCGGTTTGGTGCGAGACGGGGATGTGTCAGACGCCTTGCTCAAGCACTACCTGAGGCCAGCAACCCCCAGGGAAATTGTGGCGCGCATGCTGCGTAATTTGGATGAAATCTACATCACCCATGGCGACGTGACGCGACGTGGATGGGTGAAAAAACGTTTGACCGTTTTGTTACCCCATACCGAAGAAAAGGTCTGACGGAGCTTTAAGCAACGACAACTGCAGCGCCTTGTCCGCGTTCTGCGATGACACCGATGGTGTGCACCTGTTCACCTTGATCGCGCAGCACTGTGGCGCATGCCAGGGCATGGTCTGCATCCACCACCACCACCATGCCGATGCCATTGTTGAAGGTACGGTTCATCTCGATGTCGTCAATGCCGGCTGTCGCTTGCAACCACGCAAACAGCTCGGTTTGCGGCCAACTGCCTTTGTGCAAGTGAGCAGCCAGCCCTTCGGGGAGAACCCGGGGAATGTTTTCCAACAGACCCCCGCCGGTGATGTGGGCCAATGCTTTGACAGGTTGGCTGGCGAGAGCTGCCAGCACGCTTTTCACATACAGGCGGGTGGGTGCCATGATGGCTTGCTTGAAGGGCTGACCATCCAATGTCGTAGGAATGTTGCTGCCTGCACGTTCGATGACTTTGCGCACCAGCGAGAAACCATTGGAGTGCACGCCTGCCGAAGCCAGTCCAAGCACCACGTCACCTGCTTGCACGTTTTGACCGGTGAGGATTTTTGATTTTTCAACGGCCCCCACTGCAAACCCTGCTAAGTCATATTCGCCATCGGGGTACATGCCTGGCATTTCAGCAGTTTCGCCGCCAATCAGGGCGCAGCCAGACAGCTCACACCCTTTGGCAATGCCGCCGACCACAGCCGCAGCAGTATCCACATCCAGTTTGCCGCAAGCAAAGTAGTCCAAGAAAAACAGGGGCTCAGCACCTTGAACCAACACGTCATTGACACTCATCGCCACCAAATCAATGCCGACGGTGTCGTGCATCTGCCATTCAAATGCCAAGCGCAGTTTGGTGCCTACGCCATCCGTGCCGCTCACAAGCACTGGCTCTTTGTAGCGTTTGGGTACTTCAAACAGAGCGCCGAATCCACCAATGCCAGCCAGCACCCCTTCACGCATGGTTTTTTTAGCCAGCGGCTTGATGCGTTCGACCAAAGCATCGCCAGCGTCAATGTCGACGCCTGCGTCTTTGTAGGAAAGGGGTTTGTTCATAGTGAATCAGAGTGCTGTGGGGCGCCCGCGCGCCGATAGAATCGGTTAAGAATTTTAAAGCCCATCACACCACCTGCTGTATGCAATTGACCCGAACCCAACAACACGCCCTGGCCTGGATTGCCATCGCAGCGCTGCTGATGCTGTTGTTTTGGTTGCTCGGCCCCGTCTTGATGCCGTTTATGGTTGCCGCCGTTTTGGCTTATGCCTTGAGCCCTGCGGTGCGTGCCCTACAAGCCGCGGGTGGGGGGTATTTGCCGCGTTTGTTCGCTGTGCTCGCTGTCGAGGTTGCTTTTATTGTGCTGGTATTGGCCGTGATGATGCTGCTACTGCCGATTCTCAGCAGCGAGATACCACGCATGCGTGATCAGCTGCCGGGATTGCTCGAGCGTGGACAAGCAATGCTCAATCCTTGGTTGCAGGCGATGGGTATTTCTTTTCAAGTTGATGCTGCAAGTTTGAAAAACTTGGTGCTCCAAGCGGTCAGTGTTTCGTTCCAAGATGGGTTTGAACAAGCCTTCGCCTCATTGCGCATAGGCGGCAGCGTGGCCTTGGCGGTGATTGGTAACTTGGTGTTGGTGCCCGTTGTGCTGTTTTACTTGCTGCTCGACTGGCGCCGGTGTGTGCGCCATGTTGAAGCCTTGGTGCCGCTGCCCATGCGCAGTGCCTACGACAGTTTTGTCGATGAAGCCGACCAGGTCCTGGGTCAGTATTTGCGCGGGCAACTGTCGGTGATGCTGGTGCTGTCAATTTATTACGGACTGGCCTTGTGGTGGTTCGGTTTGGAGTTGGCTTGGCCAATCGGCATATTCACTGGGCTCGCCGTGTTTGTGCCTTATGTGGGTTTTGGCTTGGGGTTGGTATTGGCTGCGTTTGCGGGCTTGCTTCAGATGGGGCCAGCCGATGCGGTGTGGATGGTGGCAGTGGTTTATGGCTTGGGGCAGTTGATTGAGAGTTTTGTTCTGACGCCACGCTTGGTGGGCGAGCGTATTGGTTTGCATCCCTTGCATGTGATTTTTGCCCTGCTGGCGTTTGGTCAGTTGCTGGGATTTCTCGGCGTGCTGGTGGCCTTGCCGGTGAGTGCTGTGATGCTGGTCGCCATACGCCGCTTACGTAGGCACTACCAAGCCAGTGCTTTGTACCGAGGGCTTTGAACGTTGATGAAGCAAATCGCGCTCGACATCGGATTGGCTCCAGGCCCGAGCTTGAACAATTTTTTGGCAGGTCCCAATACAGCGGCATTGCAGCATTTGCAACTCTGGGTTAGCAACGACAAGCGCTCACCAGTGCCCACTTATGTGTGGGGAGAGTTCGCGGCGGGTAAGTCGCATTTGTTGCGTGCTGTTCAGTCAGCTTTGCGAGAACAGGGTTGCCCAGTTGGCTGGTTAGATGCTTCACAAACAGAGCCGCCAGCCTTTCAAGATGTGTGGCGTGTGGTGTTGATGGACGATGTTCACTTGTACACCGCAGTCCAGCAGCAAGCTGCTTTCAATTGGTTTGTTAACGCGACCGCGCCGAGTGATGGGCAGCAGCGTTGGGTTTTAGCCGCGGGCTTGTTGCCACCCGCTGAGTTGAAGTTGCGCGAGGATTTGCGTACCCGCTTGGGTTGGGGACACATTTACCAGTTGCAAGTGCTGAGTGAATCAGAACGGCGTGCTGTGCTTCGCCAACAAGCGGATGAGCGCGGTATTTTTTTGAGTGATGACGTGATGGATTTCATGCTGAACAGGTTCAGTCGCGACTTGGGCAGCTTGATTCAACTCTTGGACCAACTTGATGGGTACGCTCTGCAAACCCAGCGCGCCGTCACCATTCCTTTGCTCAAAGCGATGTTGGATGATTTGTGAGCCCAATGAAACTTGCTTTATTTGACCTGGATCACACGCTGCTGCCCATAGATTCGGACCACGCTTGGGGCGAATTCACGATCACCTTGGGATGGACAGACCCCGTTGAATTCGCCGCTAAAAACGATGCGTTTTACGCCGATTACCAAGCGGGTACCTTGGATATCCATGACTATGTCCGCTTTGCCACCGAGGCATTTCGTTTGCAAGGTCCCGACAAGGCAGCGCTGGCACACCAGCGGTTCATGCAAGAGGTGATCGCGCCCGTAATTCGGTCCGAGGCCCTGTCTTTGCTTGATCGGCATCGCAATGCTGGTGATCGTTTGTTGATCGTCACTGCGACGAATGAATTCGTGACGCGACCGATTGCCAAAGCCCTGGGTGTGGATGAATTGATTGCCGTAGAACTGGCGCGCAGCGCTGATGGTTGGTTTAACGGGGAAATTTTGGGTGTGCCATCCATGCGAGAGGGCAAGGTACAACGTCTGCAACAATGGCTCCAAGCGCAAGGCTTGGATTGGGGTGATGTGGACAGTACGTTTTACAGTGACTCCAGCAATGACTTGCCACTTCTCAAGCGCGTTAACCATCCTGTGGCTACCAATCCCGACGCCAACCTCCGAGCCACTGCCACGGCGAATGGGTGGCCGATTTTGGAACTGTTCTCTCAACAATGATCAAACAATTCATCAACAAGCTGATGGGTAAAACGTCCAGCAGCACCAAGCCCTCACTGGGCAAGCGACACGTGGTGCCAGCCAAGGTGCATGGCATCAACGTTGACTGGGTCGATGAACGTGCGCTCAATGTCGTACGAACCCTGCAAGACCGTGGGTTCGAAGCCTACATCGTGGGCGGAGCTGTACGAGACTTGTTGCTTGGCTTGAAGCCGAAAGATTTTGATGTGGCGACCAATGCCACCCCTGAGCAAGTGAAGGCGGCGTTTCGGCGTGCATTCATCATTGGACGGCGCTTTCGCATTGTTCATGTCGTGTATGGCCGTGGGCGTGAGCACGAAGTGATTGAGGTGTCGACTTTCCGAGCGCAACTCGACAGCGCTGATGCAGAGCAAGTCAAAGGGAACGAGCGCAGCAGCAAGCAAGAGCTGGCGGGTATGAAGCATGCAGTGGACGCCAGTGGACGTGTGTTACGCGACAACGTGTGGGGGCCCCAAGATGAAGATGCTGCACGCCGCGACTTCACCATCAACGCGATGTATTACGACCCAGAGACCGGCCAAGTGATCGACTACCACGGTGGCATTGCCGACGCCAAGAAAAAGGTGCTCCGCATGATTGGCGACCCTGCCTTGCGCTACCGAGAAGACCCTGTGCGGGTGATTCGTGCGGTACGCTTTGCAGCCAAACTGTCTGCTTTGGGATTTAAGTTAGAAGCCAAAACAGCAGCACCCTTGAAGCGCGCAGCGAAGTTGTTGGCCGATGTGCCGCAAAGCCGTTTGTTCGATGAGATGCTCAAATTGCTGCAAACTGGTCATGCCTTGGCAAGTGTGGCGCAGCTCAAGACGCAGGGCTTGGCCAAAGGCATTTACCCCTTGCTTGACATCGTGGTTGAACGCGCGGATCAGGCCTTCGTCAAGACGGCTTTGCAAGACACCGATCGACGTGTGGGGGAAGAAAAACCTGTCGCCCCTAGCTTTTTGTTGGCCTGTGTGCTGTGGTCCGATGTGCGGGAGGCGTGGGCACTGCGGCGTGTCAAGCAACCGCCGTTGCCAGCTTTGCAAGATGCCATCGATGAGGTGTTTGAGTCGCGCATCGGGGACGTCTCCGGTCGCGGCAAGCTCGCTTCTGACATGCGTGAGATTTGGATGATGCAACCCCGATTTGAAAAGCGGGTGGGCAGTGGTCCCTGGAGTTTGGTGGATCAAGCACGTTTCAGAGCGGGCTTTGATTTCATGCGCTTGCGTGCCGATGTGGGCGAAGTCGATGAAGTGTTGGCCGACTGGTGGCAAGAATTTAGCTTGGCGGACGATGCCACGCGTGAAGACCTGCTGCAGCAAGTGCGTCTTGAGCATCAAAAAACGCAACGTGCCCCTCGTGTGCATTCGGTACGCCGAGCCGATAAAGCGCAAGATGACCCGCGATTCACCGACGATTCAGCGTTGTCCGTCTCCGAGGATGATTCGCCCAATGCGCCGGCTAAAAAGCGGCGGCGGCGTCGTCGCAAACCCGCGGGTGGTGCGGACGGCGTGACGCCATCCGAGTAAGCGGTGCTTGAATGCCGACCCAAAAAGTATCGGCTGTGGTGGCCTTGGGGGCCAATCTTGGGGATGCGCTAGAAACGGTTCAACAGGCGATCCAAGACTTGTCGTCGCTGCAGCAAGCGCGGCTGATCAAGGCGTCCTCTTGCTATCGCACGGCACCGCATCAAGCGCAGGGGCCTGACTTCATCAATGCAGTGGTTCTTCTTGAGACTGCGCTCTCTGCGCACCAATTGCTGAGGGCCTTGCAAAACTTAGAGCAAGCAGCCGGTCGAACGCGCGACTATCAAAATGCCCCTCGAACCCTCGACCTCGATTTGATTTTTTATGGCGACCAAGTGTTGAATTCACCCGATTTGACCCTGCCGCATCCGCGCTGGCGTGAGCGCGCTTTTGTCTTGTATCCCCTGGCTGAGATTTGTCCAGAGCGTGTCAGTTCGGAATTGATGCGTGCGGTTCAAGATCAAACGGTTGAACGCATTTCTAAGGGGGTGGTGTGATGCGCTTTACATCCATGTTCCCTGCGCTTCAAAGCATTCAAGACGTGATCGCCTTGCGGTTTTCATACTTTTTTCTAACTGAGTCGCACAAACTTAACGCCCTGTGGGTGGGGTTGTGCGGGGTCTGCGCGGTGTGATTCATGTTTCACGCTTGGGCAGCGATTACACTTTGATAGTCATCAAAATGTCATAAATACTTGGATCCACAGGAGCGCCGCATGTTATTTGGAAAGTTATTGCCCACCGAGGGCAATTTTTTTGAAATGTTCAACCAACATGCCGACCGAATCGTCGAGGCTGCGGTGGCTTTTTCAAACCTGGTTGCCAACTACAACGACCCGATCTTGCGCGAAAAATACAACCAAGAAGTTGACTATGCCGAGCGTGCTGCCGACCGAGTGACCCATGAAGTCAATCGCGCCATTCACAAAACATTCATCACGCCGATTGACCGAGAGCAAATCCACTCTCTGATCAACACCATGGACGATGTGGCAGATTTGATCCAAGACTCTGCAGAGACCATGGCGCTGTATGACGTGCGTCACATGACCGACGAAATTTCACGCCTCACCGACTTGAGTTTGAAATGTTGCGAGCGTGTCCGTCATGCCGTCAAGTTGCTCGACAAAATCACCGACCCCGCCACAGCGGAGGCTGCCCTTAAAACCTGTGAAGAAATTGACAAACTTGAATCTGATGCCGACCGTGTGATGCGCAGCGCCATGAGCAAGCTGTTCCGCGAGGAGCCTGATGTCCGGGAAGTGATCAAGCTCAAAGCGATTTATGAGCTGTTGGAAACCATCACCGACAAATGTGAAGACGTGGCCAATCTGATCGAGGGCATCGTCCTCGAAAACTCCTGAACGCAGGCTGAACATGGAAACTGTACAAACCGCCTTTTGGGTGGTCGCCTTGCTGGTGGTGTTGGCGTTGTTGTTCGACTTCATGAATGGCTTTCACGATGCTGCCAACTCCATAGCCACAGTGGTCTCTACTGGCGTGCTCAAACCTGGGCAAGCTGTTTTATTCGCCGCATTTTTTAACTTTGTGGCGATTTTTATTTTTCACCTGAGTGTGGCTGCCACGGTGGGGAAGGGCATTGTTCAACCGGGTATCGTGGACACGCACGTGGTGTTTGGGGCCTTGGTCGGCGCCATCACTTGGAACTTG
This sequence comes from Comamonadaceae bacterium, assembly GCA_947447235.1. Taxonomy (GTDB): domain Bacteria; phylum Pseudomonadota; class Gammaproteobacteria; order Burkholderiales; family Burkholderiaceae_C; genus Limnohabitans. The sequence continues at coordinate 9,410 of CANFJA010000017.1, read as the reverse complement.
ATCACTTGGTATTACGGCATTCCCAGCAGCTCTTCGCACGCCTTGATTGGGGGTATATCGGGTGCTGTCATCGCCAAAGCAGGAACCGGTGCCTTGATATCTGCCGGCATTTTGAAAACTGTGGCGTTCATTTTTGTCTCGCCTATTTTGGGCTTCCTGCTGGGCTCATTGATGATGGTGGCCGTGGCTTGGATCTTCAGAAGCTTTCGTCCCTCCCGAGTGGACAAATGGTTTCGACGGTTGCAATTGGTCTCAGCGGGGGCCTACAGTTTGGGCCATGGTGGTAACGATGCCCAAAAAACCATCGGCATCATTTGGATGTTGCTGCTGGCCACGGGTTATGCGTCAAGCACCGATTCTTCTCCGCCGACTTGGACCATCGTGTGTTGCTATGCGGCGATTGGGTTGGGCACCATGTTTGGGGGGTGGCGCATTGTGAAAACCATGGGCCAAAAAATCACCAAGCTCAAGCCTGTCGGTGGGTTTTGCGCAGAAACCGGTGGCGCGATGACCTTGTTCTTGGCCACGGCTCTTGGCATTCCTGTTTCGACGACCCACACCATCACTGGTGCCATTGTGGGGGTGGGGTCCACGCAGCGAGCCAGTGCAGTGCGCTGGGGCGTTGCGGGCAATATTGTGTGGGCTTGGATTTTGACTATCCCAGCCAGTGCTTTTGTCGCCGGTGTGGCGTATTGGGTGAGCTTTACGCTTTACTGAGATATTTTTTGCGCTTCTTCGATTTGGTATTCGAAATAGCGCTGAAAACTGAACACGATGCTCGACATCAGCACTGTGGCGCCTATTAACAAGGCAACCACGATGGCGCCAATGGTTCCCCAGTGGGTTTCGCCAGCAGGTGCATCTGGTTGGGCTTGGGGGTTGAATTTGCCATTCCACACTGGCGTCGTCATCAAGGCGTAAACGATGGCGTTGAGCGAGCAAGCTGCGACAGTAAAGCCCAGCAGGGGAATCAGCCACCAACTTGCCATGTCATCTAAGCCGTTTTCTTGCACCCTTTCAATTCCGTACAGGCCCAGCGCAGTGGGAATAGGCAGCAACCACCCCAACGTGTCGTTCAGGCCGAACAGGTAAAACCGATGGAGTCCCAAAGGGCCGCCGACGAAGGCCAACCAAGCCGCAACAGTTTTGTTTTTCATGGCAACAGTGTAGACGGCTATAATGGAGAGCTTTTCAGCGTGTCGCAGGCCGGGTGGCCTTAGCGCGTGTCTCAAACGTTGAAAACACCCACCCACCCGAAGGATTCATCATGGTCGTCATCCGACTCTCCCGCGGCGGCTCAAAAGCCCGTCCATTTTTCAACATTGTTGTGGCAGACAAGCGCGTTCGTCGCGATGGTCGCTTCATCGAACGCATCGGTTTTTACAACCCCATCGCCAAAGGCGGTGAAGAAGGCTTGCGCATTGCACAAGACCGTTTGTCACACTGGACCGGCGTTGGCGCGCAATGCTCTCCCACGGTCGAGCGTTTGATCAAGCAAGCTGCCAAAGCAGCCGCTTAATCAAGCCACAAGGCATGGCGTTGGCGTTTGACTTGGAGTCTGCAGATTTACCTGCAGACGCCGTTGAAGTTGGGCGTATTGCCGACGCCTGGGGCATCAAGGGTTGGTTCAAAGTACTGCCCTACAGCGCTTCCCCGGAAGCGCTTTTTTCTTCCAAGCGCTGGTTTTTACAGCCCTCTGAAAGAGGCGCAAAAACCTTTTCCGGTACCGTGCTTTTAAAGATCATTGAGGCCAAAGACCACTCCGATACGGTGGTGGCCAGTGCACAAGCCATCGGAGATCGAACGGCGGCTGAGGCCCTCAAAGGGGCGCGTATTTTTGTGGCCCGCTCTAGTTTTCCTACCCCAGACGCAGACGAGTTCTATTGGGTGGATTTGATCGGTTTGGACGTCATCAACCGTGAGGGCGTTGCACTCGGGCAAGTCAAAGAGTTGATGCACACCGGCCCACAAACCGTTCTGGTGCTGAGCTACCAAGACGGTGACACGGTGAAGGAGCGCATGATCCCTTTTGTGGGGGTTTACATCGACGCGGTCGATTTAACAGCCCGACGCATCACGGCCGATTGGCAAGCTGATTACTGATGCCCTGAACTGAGTTGATTTGTGCGTTTTGACATCATCACCTTGTTTCCTGAGCTGTTTGATCCGTTTTTAAAAAGCGGTGTGACACGTCGGGCCTACGAGACGGGGACCGTCATGGTCCGCTTGTGGAGTCCACGCGATTTCGCGCAAGGCAATTACAGACGAGTGGATGACCGTCCGTTTGGCGGTGGTCCCGGCATGGTGATGATGGCGGAGCCCTTGTTCCATTGTTTGAAGGCGATTCGTGCCGACAGAGATCAATCCCGTGAGGAGGCGCCGCTGGTCCTGTTTTCGCCCACTGGTGAGGTGATGCGCCATGCCTCAGTACAACGCTGGTCTGACAGTGCTGGCGCTGTGTTGCTCTGCGGTCGTTACGAGGGTATTGATCAGCGCTTTATCGACAAACATGTCGATCTGCAAATCAGCTTGGGCGACTTCGTGCTCTCGGGCGGTGAGTTGGCTGCCATGGCTTTGCTGGATGCTGTGGCACGTCTCCAACCAGGGGTGCTCAACGACGAAGGCAGCCATCAGCTGGATAGTTTTAACCCGGCGCTGGATGGTTTGTTGGATTGTCCGCACTTCACCCGACCTGAGGTGTGGGAAGGTCAGCCCGTGCCTACCGAGTTGCTGTCTGGGCATCACCTGCACATTGAGCGTTGGCGCAGAGACCAACGCTTGATGCTGACCGCTCGACTGCGCCCTGAACTGATTCAGGCGGCACGCGAGGCGCAACGACTCACGCCTGCTGACGAGGCTTTTTTGGCTTGTCAAAAAAAGCTATAATGATTGGCTTTTCGATCCTCTGATCGGCCGCTTCTTGCCACCGTGCTTGAAGCCTTTTGTGTAGCGCGATCAAGATCTATAGAGGAAAACATGAACCTGATCCAAACCCTCGAGGCAGAAGAAATTGCTCGCCTCGGCAAAGTTATCCCCGAATTCGCGCCAGGCGACACAGTGATTGTGAGCGTCAACGTGGTTGAAGGCACCCGCAAGCGTGTCCAGGCCTACGAAGGCGTGGTGATTGCCAAACGCAATCGCGGCCTCAACAGCGGATTCATCGTGCGCAAAGTCTCCAGTGGTGAAGGCGTTGAACGTACCTTCCAAACCTACAGCCCTCTGATCGCCAGCATCGAAGTCAAGCGTCGTGGTGATGTGCGTCGTGCCAAGTTGTACTACTTGCGTGACCGCAGCGGCAAGTCTGCCCGTATCAAAGAAAAATTGGTCAGCAAGTCGGCCGCGGCCTCCAAGGCCGCAGCTGCTGCAAAGTGAGCCGCCTCTAAGCGATTTACTTTTTGCCAGTCAAGAAGCCACCCCAAGTCAGTGCTTGCGGTGGCTTTTTCTATGCCTAACGCCCATATCTTCGATCCCCTGCAAGTTCCCGTGATTCGGGTGGATAGGCATTTGTCGCCCGTGTCACCAGAACGAATGACACCGCAGGCCCTGATCGCACGATTTGCCGATCCACCCATTTGGCAGCCAGAGCTGGTGCGTGAGAGGAAATTCATGGACCGAGAGCCTGCGCAAGCGGCTGTCTTGGTTGGGGTGGTCATGCGCGAGCAACCCACGGTCTTGTTAACCCAACGAACGGCGCATTTGTCGACCCATTCCGGACAAATTGCTTTTGCAGGTGGCAAATCAGATCCGGGTGATGCCGATGCCTCTGCAACCGCTTTGCGCGAGGCCCATGAAGAGGTGGGTCTTGATCCGAGACATGTGCGCGTTTTGGGCGAATTGCCGACCTACATCACCGGGTCTGCCTTCTATGTCACGCCCGTGGTGGCCTTGATTTCAGAAGAGATGACGCTGCAACCCAACCCCTTTGAAGTGGCCCATGCATTTGAGGTACCACTTGCTTTTTTGATGGATCCTGCGAACCATCGTTGGCACCGTGTGGCGCACGAGGGCTTTGTGCGTGAGTGGTTGTCTATGCCTTACCAAGATGGCTTGCATCAGCGGTTCATTTGGGGTGCGACGGCGAGCATGTTGCGAAATTTCTATGCTTTCTTGCAGGCCTGATGGCACCGCATAAGGTGACCGTTATCATCGCAGCATGAGTTTTTTGGCCCTCCTTTTTGCGTTGTTGATAGAACAAGCCAGACCCTTGTCCTCGGACAACTGGGTGCAACGAAGCTTGCGCAGTTGGATTTTGACGGTCAGTCGAAGCTTGGATGCAGGCCACCCCGAACTGGCTTGGACCACTTGGTCTTTGGCCGTAGGCATTCCCACCTTGCTCACTTTGTTACTTCATTGGGCCTTGCTGTATTTGTTTGGTTGGCCGGTGGCCATGGTGTGGAGTGTGTGTGTGTTGTATGCCTCTTTAGGTTTTCGCCAATTCAGCCACCATTTCACCGATATCCGTGACGCCTTAGATGCCGGAGATGAACCTTTGGCACGGCAACTCTTGGCGCAATGGCAACACGTCTCGGTCGGTGCCTTACCGCGTAGCGAATTGTTGCGCCATGTCATTGAGCATTCGGTGTTGTCCGCGCACCGGCATGTATTTGGGGTGTTGGCTTGGTTTTCCGTGCTGGCCGCTTTGGGGCTAGGGCCAGCAGGTGCCGTGGTCTATCGCATGAGTGCTTGGGTCAACCAAGCCTGGCGAAGCACAGAAAAACACAACAAAGAATGGGTCAGCCAGCCCTTGCAAATGGCCGGCTTGGCCGCTTGGCGATGGGTAGATTGGTTGCCTGTGCGCATCACGGCTGTCGCGTTTGCAGTGGTGGGTAATTTTGAAGAGGCCATTGATTGTTGGCGCAACCATGCCCAGCGGTTTCCTGACGACAACGACGGCGTGGTGTTGTCTGCGACGTCGGGCGCTTTGAATGTGCGTCTAGGTGGGGAAGCTTTGGCCACGCAAGCTGCAAGAGATTCGGGTGCGGTTCACGACGCGGGGCCCAGTTTGCAAGACAGCGAAAGCACGCCGGGTCGGGTGCCAGAGTTGGCGCATCTCTCAAGCGTTGTTGGCTTGGTATGGCGCACCGTGGTGCTGTGGATGGTGCTGTTGGCCTTGCTCACACTGGCGCGGTTGCTGGGCTAAGAAGTTAATCTGCTCAGTAATGCGCGGGTTGCGTGAGCTCTGCGAATAACAAGCCATACAAACGATAACGCGAGGCGTTGATGAGGCCTTTTTCTACCGCATCGCGAACGCCGCAACTGGGCTCATGCAGATGCGTGCAGTTGTAAAACTTGCAATGCGCGACATGGGGCTTGAAGTCTGGCATGTATGCGGCCAACTGCATGGCATCGATGTGGTGCAGTCCGAATTCTTGAAATCCTGGTGAATCAATCAACCCTGTTTGGCGCTGTGCATCGACCCAGTGCCAAGTGGTTGCGGTGGTGGTGTGCTTGCCTGAATTGAGCGCATGGGAAATCTCGTTGGTGGCAACGTTGGCGTTTGGAATCAAGGCGTTGACCATGGTGCTCTTGCCTGTGCCCGAGGGCCCAAGCACCAACGTGGTTTTATTGGCAAGGCGTTCAGGTAAATCTCCCAAGTCCCCGCTTTTCAGCGCCAAAGACAACACGGTGTAGCCCATCTCCCTGTAGGGCGACAAGCGGGTCAAGGCGTGTTCAAACAAAGCTGTCAAATCGCGTTTATTGAGAGCAATCACGGGGGTGATGTGTTCGGCTTCCGCAGCAATCAAAGCCCGCGTGAGTTGCATCTCCGAAAATTCAGGCTCAGCAGCTAACAGGATCAACACTTGGTCTAAGTTGGCTGCAAAAGACTTGGTTCGCATTTCGTCTTGCCGGTAAAACAAGTTGCGCCTGGGTTCAATTTTTTCAATGGTTCCCTCATCTTCGCTGGCCAACCATTGCACGCGATCACCCACCACGACCTGACTTTTCTTGCCACGTGGATGGCAAATCCGGCGTTCTCCGTCAGGGGTCTCCACCACGCAATGGCGGCCGTGTGTGGCAATCACCAAGCCGCTGAGCGTCATGCGCCAATACGCGTCAAGCGTTGGGAAGCCGGTGGGTGTGAGTAGTAAAACGCCACAAACCAGGGGTCGGGGGTGAGCGTTGCTGCATTGTCTTGGTAGAGCTTGAGCAGGGCGCTGCTCAAAGCCTTGGCATCGCTGTTGGCCACAGCATACGCATCGGCTTCAAACTCAAAGCGTCGTGAGCGACGTGCCGATAAGGGCGAAACAAAAAAGGTCACCAGAGGAAGTGCCAACATGAACAGAAGAAGCGCCAGAGCACTGTTGCCACCGTTCAGGTTGGGTGACACCCCAAGCCCGGTATAAAACCACACCTGCTGAGACAGCCAGCCCAACAATGCCAAGCCAGCCAGACTGACGGCAAAGCTGGTGATCATCATTTTCAAAATATGACGGTGTTTGAAGTGTCCCAGTTCATGCGCCAACACAGCCTCCATCTCATCGCCATTGAGTTGCTCCAACAAGGTGTCAAAAAATACCACCCGTTTGGCCGAACCCAAACCGGTGAAAAAAGCATTGGAGTGGGCGGATCGTCGGCTGCCGTCCATCACAAAAAAACCTTTGGCGGTAAAACCCGAACGTGTCATGAGTGCCGACACACGTTCTTTCAATGTGGCATCTGCTAGTGGGGTGAACTTGTTAAAGAGCGGCATGATCACATTCGGTGCAATCCACATCACCAGCAGCTGGTAGCCCACCAAGGCGAGCCATGCGAAGACCCACCATGTGCTCCCGCCTGTGTCCATCAACCAAAGCACCAAGGCCAAGATAGGCAGACCCAGCACCAAACCAACCAACAAGCCTTTGAGCAGGTCGCTCACCCAAAGGGCGGGCGTGGTGTTGTTGAAGCCAAAACCTTGTTCAATGCCAAAGGTTTGGTAGAGGGTCAGAGGCAAACCGATCAGTCCACCGATCAATGCAAAACTCACCACCAACACCAGTTGTTGCGTCATGCCTGTGCCAAGCCAATTCAGCGTCAGTTGGTTCAAGAGGTCAAGCCCGCCGAGCAAAGTCCACCCCATCAACAACACCGCATCCAACCCCATGTCGATCAAGCCCACACGTGCTTTGGCCAAGGTGTAGTCGGCTGCTTTTTGATGGGCTTGCAGAGAAATCGTGTCAGCGAAGGCCGCAGGCACGGCATGGCGGTGTTGTGCCACATGACGCACTTGGCGCCCGCTGAGCCACAGTTTGGTGAGCAAGTTGGCGATCAAGACGGCGGTCAAGGCCAGTGTCATCGAGAGAGAAGGGTTCATCATAGGGGCCGAGTTTAGATGAACCCCTTGTGACAATGGGCGACAATCCACACCCATGTCTGACGTGTCATCCCTTACCCCCGCGCCTACTTTGGCGAAATCCGACCTGAATTTGGTCTGGCTCGATTGTGAAATGAGTGGCCTTGATCCCGAGCGCGAGCGTTTGCTCGAAATTGCCGTCATTGTGACGGGCCCAGATCTCACGCCTCGCATGGAGGGCCCTGTGCTGGTGATCCATCAAAGCGATGAGCTGTTGGGCAAGATGGACGCTTGGAACAAGGGGACCCACAAAAAGAGTGGCTTGATTGACAAAGTCAAAGCCTCGACCTTGACAGAAGAGCAAGCCCAAGACCAGCTGATTGCTTTTCTAAAACCTTATGTGTCCAAAGGCGTTTCTCCAATGTGCGGCAACACCATTGGGCAAGATCGGCGCTTCTTGAACAAGTACATGCCCAAGTTGGAAGCTTGGTTTCACTACCGCAACCTGGATGTGAGCACCTTGAAAGAGCTCTCGCGTCGTTGGAAGCCTGATGTTTTCAATGCCTTCAAAAAAGCGCAAAAACATACAGCCTTGGCTGATGTGCACGAGTCCATCGATGAGCTCATGCATTACCGCGAGCACTTCTTGAAACTTTAATGCGGGTTTTCCCGATCTGTGCGATAATACTTGTTGCTGCACGCAAGACGCGCATGCTTTCATCGCACATCTACCTCACACACAAGGGCTCACACAGTGAGCCGCCCGCGCCGAGCACGGCGTAGAACTTCGTTTGATGGTTGATGTTGTTCAACCCTCGACGGAGCCGCCGCATCAATGCGAGCGGACGTGAAAATGACCGACTCTTTTGAGCTGGGCACTGCTGTGCCAGCTGAACTTTCTATGCCCACTGATGACGCAGGCTTCACGCCTGAGTTAGCCGTGATAGACGAGCCTGTGGTGCCTGCGGCACCCAATGGGTTCAAACTCTTAGGACTTGCGCCTGAATTGATTGCGGCTGTGGGGGACCTGGGTTACACCCAACCGACCACTGTGCAATCCAAAACCATTCCATTGGCCATGAACGACGGTGCCGCTGGCAAGTTCAACGACCTGATGGTGTCAAGCCAAACCGGCAGCGGCAAGACCGCAGCTTTCTTGTTGCCAGTGCTCAACACCTTGATCGCACAAATGCACGCCCAAGATGCCAAAGAAACGGCCGAATGGGAAGCTGTGGTGGCCGAGGCCGCTGCCAAAGGCGAACCCGCACCCAAGCGTGCACGTCGCAAAGACCCCACCAACCCGCGAAACTTCAAAGCACCCACCCCAGGCGCTTTGATCGTTTGCCCAACCCGTGAATTGGCTCAACAGGTGGCGCATGACGCCATTGGCTTGGTCACTCACTGCCGTGGTTTGCGCGTGGCCAACGTGGTGGGAGGAATGCCTTACCAATTGCAAATTGCCAAGTTGCAAAACGCCAACTTGGTGGTGGCAACACCGGGTCGTTTGCTGGATTTGCAGCGCTCAATGCAAATCAAGCTTGACCAAGTGCAGTTCTTGGTCGTCGATGAAGCCGACCGCATGTTGGATCTGGGTTTCTCCGACGACTTGGCCGAAATCAACCAACTCACCATTCAGCGTCGCCAGACCATGATGTTCAGTGCCACCTTTGCACCGCGCATTCAGCAATTGGCAACGCGTGTCATGCGTGAACCCCAGCGTGTGCAAATTGACTCGCCTCAAGAGAAGCACAACAACATCCGTCAAATCTTGCATTGGGCCGACAACGCCGCCCACAAGCGCCGCCTGTTGGACCATCTGTTGCGTGACACCACGATCGACCAAGCCATTGTCTTTGCCAGCACCCAAATCGAGTGCGATGGTTTGGCCAATGACTTGCAGCAAGACGGCTTTTCTGCTGTGGCATTGCATGGTGCATTGAGCCAGGGTTTGCGCAATCGTCGCCTGATGGCGTTGCGCCAAGGCCAAGTGCAAATTTTGGTGGCCACCGATGTGGCTGCGCGTGGCATTGACGTGCCCACCATCACCCACGTGTTCAACTTTGGCTTGCCCATGAAGTCGGAAGACTATACCCACCGCATTGGCCGCACAGGCCGTGCCGGTCGTGATGGTTTGGCG
>CANFJA010000016.1 GCA_947447235.1 Comamonadaceae bacterium | reverse complement strand
CGAGATGGCGATGTTTGTCAGCGGCCAAATGGGCGTGTTGGTGAGCACCACCGTGATTGAGGTGGGGGTGGATGTGCCCAACGCGTCGCTGATGGTGATTGAGCATGCCGAGCGGTTTGGTTTGAGCCAGCTGCACCAGTTGCGAGGACGTGTGGGACGGGGCGCAGCGGCTTCGGCCTGTGTGCTGATGTATGCCACTGGGGAGCATGGCCGTTTGAGCGAAACCGCGCGTGAGCGTTTGCGCGCGATGGTGGAAACCTCCGACGGATTTGAGATCGCGCGGCGTGATTTGGAAATTCGCGGGCCCGGTGAATTTTTGGGCGCCCGTCAGTCCGGCGCGCCTTTGCTGCGTTTTGCCGACTTGGTGGAAGACGTGGCCTTGCTGGAGTGGGCGCGTGCCTTGGCACCCAAGATGCTCGATCAGCACCCCGAGCTGGCCGAGCGCCATGTGGCGCGGTGGCTGGGTGGAAAATCAGACTTCTTGAAAGCATGAATCCATGACCCTGACCGAACTCAAATACATCGTGGCTGTGGCGCGTGAAAAGCACTTTGGCCGCGCGGCTGACGCGTGTTTTGTGTCGCAACCGACGCTGTCGGTGGCCATCAAAAAACTCGAAGAAGAGTTGGATGTGAAGTTGTTTGAGCGCAGTGCCAACGAGGTGACGGTCACCCCCTTGGGTGAAGAGATCGTGCGCCAAGCGCAAAGCGTGTTGGAGCAAGCCGCCAACATCAAAGAAATTGCCAAGCGCGGCAAAGACCCGCTGGGCGGACCGTTGAAGCTGGGGGTGATCTACACCATTGGCCCGTATCTGTTGCCGAGCTTGGTGCGTCAAGCCATTGCTAAAACACCCCAAATGCCGCTGATGCTGCAAGAGAACTTCACCGTCAAGCTGCTGGAGATGTTGCGCACCGGTGAGATCGATTGCGCCATCATGGCCGAGCCTTTCCCGGACACGGGTTTGGCGACTGCTGCCCTGTACGACGAACCATTCATGGCCGCGGTCCCGAGCAACCACCCCTTTGCCAGCCTCAAGCGCGTGAGTGCCGAACAACTCAAAAGCGAGACCATGCTGTTGTTGGGCAACGGCCACTGTTTCAGAGACCATGTGCTGGAGGTGTGTCCTGAATTTGCACGCTTTTCCAGCAGCACAGAGGGCATCCGAAAAAGTTTTGAGGGCTCCTCTTTAGAGACCATCAAACACATGGTGGCCGCAGGCATGGGCGTGACGTTGGTGCCGCGTTTGAGCGTGCCCAAAGAAGCCCTGAACACCCAAGCCAAGCGCAAAAAAAGTGAAGAAACCTATGTGCGCTACGTCCCAATTGCCGACGCCGAAGGGGGCGAGCCGCCCATGCGCCGTGTGGTGTTGGCATGGCGTCGCAGCTTCACGCGCTATGAAGCCATTGCGGCCTTGCGCAATGCGATTTACGCCTGCGAATTGCCGGGTGTGATGCGTTTGTCTTAAAGCGAGCGCATGCATGCGTGAGCGCTTGGCCCTTTATTTGGATTTGATCCGCTGGAGTCGGCCGGCCGGTTGGTTGCTGTTGTTGTGGCCATCGCTGGCGGCACTGTGGGTGGCCGCTGACGGCTGGCCCGGTTGGCATTTGTTGGGGGTTTTTGTGCTGGGTACAGTGCTCATGCGCAGCGCGGGTTGCTGCATCAACGATGTGGCGGACCGTGAGTTTGACCGCCACGTCAAGCGCACGGCCAACCGCCCGGTGACACGCGGTGCGGTGTCGGTACGTGAGGCCTTGGGGGTGGGCGCCGTGCTGGCGCTGCTTGCATTTGGATTGGTGCTGACCACCCGTTTGGCGGCCGTGTGCTGGTCTTTTGTGGCCCTGGCGGTGACCTTGATCTACCCTTACGCCAAACGCCACGTCTCGATGCCGCAGGCGGTGTTGGGCGTGGCCTTCAGTTTTGGCATACCGATGGCGTTTGCTGTGCTGCACGGCCCTGACCTCACCTGGCAGAGCGTGACGCTGTCAGCACTTTGGGCCAGTGTGCCCAGTCTGGCGTGGGTCATGTTGGGTGCTAATTTGTGTTGGGTCTTGGCCTATGACACCGAGTACGCCATGGTGGACCGCGATGACGATCTGCGCATTGGCATGAAGACTTCAGCCATCACCCTGGGTCATTGGGACGTGTTTGCGGTCATGTCGTTTTACGCAGTGCATCTGGTGGCTTGGGCGTGGTTGCTGCGTGATCAGGATTTGGGGTGGCCATGGCATGCTGCCTTGGCCTTGGCGGCGGCTCAAGCGGCTTGGCATTACCGACTCATCAAAGACCGCACGCGTGAAGGCTGCTTTCTGGCTTTCCGAACCAACCACTGGCTGGGGGCCACAGTCTTTGTGGGCATCGCGGCGGGCTACACCTTGCGCTGAGGCACGCACCCGAAAAAAAGAGCTTGGCATGCCAAGCTCTTTGGATGTGCATGTCGGGCCAATTATTTGGCTTTGTGCTTCTTAGACTTCTTTTTGTGTTTCTTTTTCTTGGCTTTTTTCTCGGCTTTGGCGGGCGCCCCAGCGGAGTCTGCGGGTGCAACAGCGGGTGCGGCTTGCAAGGCAGGCGCGACAGGCGCTGTGGCAGGGGGAGCGGTTTGGGCTGACACCGTCACGGAAAAAGCCATGGTGGCGGCAGACAGCACAGAGAGCAGTAATTTGTTCATGAAAAATCTTTGAAATGCTTGACGCAATGATTGTCTCACCGAGTCATGCGAGCTCAATGGCCAAAAGCGTCGCCCAATGCCTGTGCACGTGCGCGGGCGGCTTCAAGGGCGGCTTGAAACAGGGCATCCAGCTTGGTTTCTTGCATGGCTGTGATGGCCGCATGCGTGGTGCCACCTTGAGAGGTCACACGCTCACGCAAGACAGCGGGGGACTCGTTGGCGCTTCGGGCGAGTTCGGATGCGCCAACAAACGTGCCCACGGCAAGTTGGTGCGCTTGTGCTTGGCTCAGACCCATCTGGATGCCAGCTTCGACCATGGCTTCGATGAAGAAGAACACATAGGCCGGGCCTGACCCCGAAATGGCGGTTACGGCGTCAAGCAAAGGCTCTTCTTGGACCCACAGGAACTGGCCTGTGGTCGCCACTACGTGCTCAATCCAAGCTTGGTCGGCGGCACTCACGCCAGTGCGCGCAAACAAGCCGGTTTGACCCAGACCTACCAAGGCGGGTGTGTTGGGCATGGCGCGCACCACGCGCTGCGTGCCTAACCAAGTGGCAATGCTGTCACTGCGAATCCCGGCCGCCACACTCAAATGCAGGGCCTGTTGGCAAAAAGCCGCGGTGGCGTGCGCGGCTTCTTTGAATACCTGTGGCTTGATGGCCCAAATGACCAAGCCAGCTTCTTGCAGCGCCTCTGTAGCGTTGGGCAGGGTGTGAACGCTGAATTTGGCTTCCAGTTGTTGGCGAGCGACATCGAAGGGCTCGAGCACCAAAATCTGTTGGGCGGGGGTCCCTTGTTGGATCAGTCCGCCAATGATGGCGCTGGCCATGTTGCCGCCGCCAATGAATGCGATGGTCTGGGTGGGGTGTTGAGGTGTCGACATGGGGAGGCATTGTCGCGCCAGTTGGCTGCCAAAAAATAAAGTTGCTAAGTGGATAGAAACTGTGGCATAATTTGCGGCTCCGCTGAAAAAGCGGGGTTTATCTGCCCCAAGTTGAAGCGCTGCGAGTGGTTTGTAGCGTGGATGACGGGCCCAAGACTGATCAACACTTTGTGCAGCTTTGCTGCAAGAAGTTTTGGTGCAAGTTGGGAATATTGAAATGATCCAAACTGAATCTCGGTTAGATGTAGCCGACAACACCGGTGCGAAATCCGTTTTGTGCATCAAAGTGCTTGGCGGCTCTAAGCGTCGCTATGCAAGTGTTGGTGACATCATCAAGGTGAGCATCAAAGAAGCCGCTCCGCGTGGCCGCGTCAAAAAAGGCGAGGTCTACAGCGCTGTGGTTGTTCGTACTGCCAAGGGCATCCGCCGTGGCGATGGCTCGCTGGTTAAATTCGATGGCAACGCAGCTGTGTTGCTCAACGCCAAGTTGGAGCCTATTGGCACCCGCATCTTCGGCCCAGTGACGCGCGAATTGCGCACTGAGAAGTTCATGAAGATCGTGTCCTTGGCTCCTGAAGTTCTGTAAGGCCAGACCATGAACAAGATTCGCAAAGGCGACCAAGTCATCGTCCTCACTGGGCGCGACAAAGGCAAGCGTGGCGTTGTGTCGCTGCGCAAAGACGACGCTCACCTGATGGTGGACGGCATCAACTTGGTGAAAAAACACACCAAACCCAACCCCATGGCTGGCACCCAAGGTGGCATCGTTGAAAAAGCAATGCCCATTCACCAGTCCAATGTGGCCATTTACAACGCGGCAACCGGCAAGGCTGATCGTGTGGGCATCAAGACCCTGGCTGACGGCAGCAAAGTGCGCGTCTTCAAGTCCAGTGGCGAAGAAATCAAGGTGGCATAAATATGGCACGACTGCAACAACACTATCGCGAAAAAGTGGTTCCTGAGTTGACCGCCAAGTTCGGCTACAAGTCCCCCATGGAAGTCCCTCGTTTGACCAAGATCACCTTGAACATGGGTGTGAGCGAAGCGGTGGCTGATAAAAAAGTGATGGACAACGCTGTCAGCGATCTGAGCAAGATTGCGGGTCAAAAGCCCGTGGTCACCAAGGCCAAGAAGGCGATCGCAGGTTTCAAAATCCGCGAACAGCAGCCGATCGGTTGCATGGTCACTTTGCGTGGCGTGCAAATGTACGAATTCCTGGACCGTTTTGTGACCATCGCCCTGCCGCGTGTGCGTGACTTCCGAGGTATCTCGGGTCGTGCTTTCGACGGCCGCGGTAACTACAACATCGGCGTGAAAGAGCAGATCATTTTCCCTGAGATTGAGTACGACAAAGTCGACGCACTGCGCGGCCTCAATATCAGCATCACCACGACGGCCAAGACCGACGATGAGTGCAAAGCACTTCTCGCTGGCTTTCGTTTCCCGTTCAAGAACTGAGGTGGCACGTGGCTAAAGTAGCTTTGATCGAGCGAGAGCTCAAGCGAGACAGATTGGTGGCTAAGTACGCAGCCAAGCATGCGGAACTGAAGGCAATCGCCAATGATTTCAAGCGTAGCGACGAAGAGCGCGCAGCTGCCCGCTTGGGTTTGCAAAAGCTTCCCCGTAACGCGAACCCTACGCGTCAACGCAACCGTTGCGAAATCACCGGTCGTCCCCGCGGCACATTCCGCCAATTTGGCCTCGGCCGCGCCAAGATCCGTGAACTTGCCTTCCAGGGCAACATTCCCGGCATCACCAAGGCCAGCTGGTAATCGGGCAGGAGATATTCAATGAGCATGAGTGACCCAATCGCCGATTTGCTGACCCGAATTCGCAATGCGCAAATGGTGGCCAAACCCACCGTGTTGGTGCCTTCTTCCAAAGTGAAGATTGCCATCGCGCAAGTGTTGAAGGACGAAGGCTACATCGATGGTTTTCAAATCAAAAAAGACGCTGGCAAGACCGAGCTTGAGATCGCTCTCAAGTACTACGCAGGTCGTCCAGTGATTGAGCGTATCGAGCGCGTGAGCCGTCCTGGCCTGCGTGTGTACAAAGGCTGCGGCGCCATCCCCCAAGTCATGAATGGCATGGGTGTGGCCATCGTGACGACCCCCAAGGGCGTGATGACAGATCGCAAAGCACGCGCTACCGGTGTCGGTGGCGAAGTGTTGTGCTACGTCGCTTAACCGCCGGCATAAGGAAAGACTGAAATGTCCCGAGTTGGAAAAATGCCTGTGACCGTCCCCCAAGGTGTGGACGTGTCAATCAACAGTGCCAGCATCAATGTCAAAGGTACCGGCGGCACGCTGTCGGTGGCCTCCCACGCATTGGTGAAGGTTGTCAACAATGCTGGTCAAGTGACATTCACACCAGCAGATGAGTCACGTGAAGCCAATGCCATGAGTGGCACCTTGCGCCAGTTGGTCAACAACATGGTGGTGGGTGTGTCCAAGGGCTTTGAGAAGAAGCTGACTTTGGTCGGTGTGGGCTACAAAGCCCAGGCACAAGGCTCAAAGCTCAATCTCGCGGTGGGGTTCTCTCATCCCGTGAACAAAGACATGCCTGAGGGCATCAAGGTCGAAACGCCTGCGCCAACGGAAATCATCATCAAAGGTGCCGACCGTCAACGTGTGGGTCAAGTGGCTGCTGAGATTCGTGCAATTCGTCCCCCTGAGCCCTACAAAGGCAAAGGCATCCGTTATTCGGATGAGAAGATCACGATCAAAGAGACCAAGAAGAAATAAGGAGCTGCAACATGTTGACCAAAAAAGAGCAGCGACTCCGCCGGTCCCGTCAGACCCGTATCCGCATCGCCAACCAAGGTGTTGCGCGTCTGAGCGTGAGCCGTACCAATTTGCACATTTACGCCAGCGTGATCTCTGGCTGCGGCACCAAAGTGCTGGCAGCTGCGTCCACAGCCGAGGCCGATGTGCGCAAAGAACTTGGCGCAACTGGCAAGGGCGGCAACGTCAATGCAGCACAAATCATTGGCAAGCGCATTGCTGAAAAAGCAAAAGCAGCTGGCGTTGAGAAGGTGGCGTTTGATCGCTCCGGCTTCGCCTACCACGGTCGTGTCAAAGCACTGGCTGACGCCGCTCGTGAAGCTGGCTTGCAGTTCTAATCGAATTGGATATTACAAATGGCTAAATTACAGGCAAATACCAAGACTGACGGTCCTGAAGACGGTCTGAAAGAGAAGATGATCGCGGTCAACCGCGTCACCAAGGTCGTCAAGGGCGGTCGCATTCTCGGTTTCGCCGCACTCACGGTCGTGGGTGACGATGATGGTCGCGTGGGCATGGGCAAAGGCAAGTCAAAAGAAGTGCCAGCCGCTGTGCAAAAAGCGATGGAAGAAGCCCGTCGCAACATGATCAAAGTGTCCTTGAAAAACGGCACCATCCACCACAAGGTGCATGGCAGCCACGGCGCAGCCAACGTCATGATGATTCCCGCCCCCAAGGGTACCGGCATCATTGCAGGCGGCCCTATGCGCGCTGTCTTCGAAGTGATGGGCATCACTGACATCGTGGCCAAGAGCCACGGCACGTCAAATCCCTACAACATGGTTCGCGCCACGTTGGATGCTTTGAAGAACTGCACCACGCCTTCGGAAGTGGCTGCCAAGCGCGGCAAAAATATCGAAGACATCTTCGCTTGATCTCGGAGCATTCGATGAGCAATACACAAACTGTCAAAGTCCAACTGGTTCGCAGCCCGATTGGCACCAAAGAATCGCACCGCGCCACTGTTCGTGGCTTGGGTCTGCGCAAGCTCAACTCTGTGAGTGAGTTGCAAGACACGCCTGCCGTGCGCGGCATGATCAACAAGATCAGCTACCTGGTCAAAGTGCTGTAAAGGTTGAAGATGGAACTCAATAACATCAAACACGCCGATGGCGCCAAGCACGCCAAGCGTCGCGTTGGCCGTGGTATCGGTTCGGGCCTGGGCAAGACCGCAGGTCGTGGCCACAAAGGTCAAAAGTCACGTGCGGGTGGTTATCACAAGGTGGGTTTTGAAGGCGGTCAAATGCCTTTGCAGCGCCGCTTGCCAAAGCGCGGATTCAAATCCACCACCTTGAAATACAACGCCGAAGTCACATTGGCCGCGCTGGAGAAATTCGGTGCAGCTGAAGTTGACATGAACTCCCTCAAAGCCGCTGGCTTGGTGGCTCATATCGCGCGCGTGGTCAAAGTCATCAAGACTGGCGAGATCACCAAAGCGGTGAAGCTCAACGGCATTGGCGCAACGGCGGCTGCTAAAGCGGCCATCGAAGCCGCTGGTGGCTCTGTCGCCTAAGCCTGACTGTTTAGGAATCGCACTTCGTGGCCACCAAACCATCATCAACGGGTAACAACGACAAGTTCGGCGATTTGCGTCGCCGACTGGTCTTTTTGTTGCTGGCCTTGGTGGTTTACCGCGTCGGCGCACACATTCCTGTACCAGGCATTGACCCCAACCAACTCCAGCAGTTGTTCAAGGGTCAACAGGGCGGCATTTTGAGTTTGTTCAACATGTTCTCCGGTGGCGCTCTGTCGCGTTTCACGGTGTTCGCGTTGGGCATCATGCCTTACATCTCCGCATCGATCATCATGCAATTGATGACCTATGTGTTGCCATCATTGGAGCAGCTCAAGAAAGAGGGCGAAGCAGGTCGTCGCAAGATCACACAGTACACCCGCTACGGCACCTTGGGCTTGGCGCTGTTTCAATCCATGGGTATTGCGCTGGCCTTGGAGGCATCGGCTGGTTTGGTCAATGTCCCCGGTTTTGGCTTTCGTGTCACAGCCATGATCACGTTGACTTCAGGCACGATGTTTCTGATGTGGCTGGGTGAGCAAATCACCGAGCGTGGTTTGGGCAACGGTATTTCTATTCTGATTTTTGCGGGCATTGCTGCAGGCTTGCCCAATTCGGTGGGCGGCCTGTTGGAGCTGGTGCGCACCGGCGCCATGAGCATCTTGGTGGCACTGGTCATCGTGGTGGTGGTGGGTTTGGTGACCTACTTCGTGGTGTTTGTTGAACGCGGTCAACGCAAAATCTTGGTCAACTATGCACGTCGCCAAGTAGGCAACAAGGTGTATGGCGGTCAGTCTTCTCACTTGCCACTCAAACTCAACATGGCGGGTGTGATTCCTCCCATCTTCGCCTCGTCCATCATTTTGTTGCCTGCGACCGTGGTGAGCTGGTTCAGTTCGGGCGACAGCATGTTGTGGCTCAAAGATATCTCGGCTGCATTGGCACCTGGACAACCGGTCTATGTGATGTTGTATGCCGCAGCCATTGTGTTTTTCTGTTTCTTCTACACAGCGTTGGTTTTCAACAGCCGTGAAACAGCAGACAACTTGAAGAAAAGCGGCGCGTTTGTGCCTGGCATTCGTCCAGGCGATCAAACGGCCAAGTACATTGACAAGATTTTGGTTCGACTCACATTGGCGGGTGCTGTGTACATCACCTTCGTTTGTTTGTTGCCCGAGTTTCTGATTTTGAAATACAACGTGCCTTTCTACTTTGGCGGTACATCGTTGTTGATCATCGTGGTGGTCACCATGGACTTCATGGCCCAGGTGCAAAACTACATGATGAGCCAACAGTACGAGTCATTGCTCAAGAAAGCCAGTTTCAAAACAACGTAGGCTTGGTAAGTCTGAAGAGAAGATTGATGAATCGTGTTTGGTGCCCTGGTGGGTGCTGAATCAAATGAGTTTTAGGAGAGTGAAATGAGAGTTTCGGCTTCGGTCAAAAAAATTTGCCGCAACTGCAAAATCATCCGCCGCAAGGGTGTGGTTCGCGTGATCTGTACAGATCCGCGCCACAAACAGCGTCAAGGCTGATTGAACTGGTTTAAAGAGGACGCACATGGCACGTATCGCTGGCATCAACATTCCGCCACATAAGCACACCGAAATTGGCTTGACAGCCATTTTTGGCATCGGTCGTACACGCGCTCGCAAAATTTGCGAAGCATGTGGCATCGACTATTCCAAGAAGATCAAAGATTTGACCGACGGAGACCTTGAAAAGATCCGCGATCAAATTGCTGAATACACCATTGAAGGTGACTTGCGTCGCGAGACCACCATGAACATCAAGCGTTTGATGGACATTGGTTGTTACCGTGGCTTCCGTCATCGCCGTGGTTTGCCCATGCGCGGTCAGCGTACACGCACCAACGCGCGCACGCGCAAAGGTCCGCGCAAAGCTGCTCAGGCATTGAAGAAATAATCGGATTGAGGCACAACAATGGCTAAATCACCTTCCAACAGCGCAGCACAACGCGTTCGCAAAAAAGTTCGCAAGAACATTGCCGACGGCATCGCGCACGTGCATGCGTCATTCAACAACACCATCATCACCATCACCGATCGTCAAGGCAATGCATTGTCTTGGGCCTCGTCTGGTGGTCAAGGTTTCAAGGGCTCACGCAAGTCCACACCTTTCGCAGCCCAGGTGGCCTCGGAAGTTGCGGGCCGTGCGGCCGTTGACCAAGGCATCAAGAACCTGGATGTTGAAATCAAAGGCCCAGGTCCTGGTCGCGAATCTTCAGTGCGTGCTTTGGCTGCACTGGGCATTCGCATCAACTCGATCGCTGACGTGACGCCGGTACCGCACAACGGTTGCCGTCCACAAAAGCGTCGTCGCATCTAAGCGTTTTCGCTTTTTTACTGTTAACCGCAAGCCCACCGCCGCTGGTATTGCACCAGCGGCTCCTCACTTTCAGTGAGCAGATGATCTAAGAAGGAAATTCAAGTGGCACGTTACCTAGGCCCCAAGGCCAAACTCTCCCGCCGTGAAGGCACTGACTTGTTCTTAAAGAGCGCGCGTCGCTCGATCGCAGACAAGTCAAAATTCGACACCAAACCCGGCCAACATGGCCGTACATCGGGTCAGCGCACTTCAGACTTCGGTTTGCAGTTGCGTGAAAAACAAAAAGTCAAACGCATGTACGGTGTGTTGGAACGTCAGTTCCGCCGCTACTTTGCAGCCGCTGACCGCCAAAAAGGCAACACAGGCTCAAACCTGTTGACCATTTTGGAAACACGTTTGGACAACGTGGTCTACCGCATGGGCTTTGGCTCCACACGTGCAGAAGCCCGTCAGTTGGTGTCACACAAAGCCATCACCGTCAATGGCCATCCCGTCAACATTCCGTCTTATTTGGTGAAAGCCGGTGACGTGATTGCTGTGCGTGAAAAATCCAAAAAGCAGGGTCGCATTTTGGAAGCGTTGGAGTTGGCCAAACAAGTGGGCATGCCTGCTTGGGTGGAAGTCAATGCCGACAAAGCTGAAGGCACCTTCAAGAAGTCGCCTGACCGTGACGAGTTCGCGGCTGACATCAACGAATCGCTGATTGTCGAACTGTATTCGCGTTAATCCTGGTTGAGTTTCAACCGAACGCACCCCACGGAGCCTGCTCGCGCAACGTGGTCCAGACAGCCTGCCTTACCGGTGTAACGAGCCGGGGGTATTGAGAGGAAATCTGAATGCAAACAAACTTGCTGAAACCAAAAAATATTCACGTCGAGCAAATTGGCCATAACAAGGCCAAGGTGACTTTGGAGCCTTTTGAGCGTGGTTACGGCCACACGCTGGGCAATGCCTTGCGTCGCGTGCTCTTGTCGTCGATGGTGGGTTACGCCGTGACCGAAGTGACCATCGCCGGTGTCGTGCACGAGTACTCGTCCATCGACGGCGTGCAAGAAGATGTGGTCAACATCTTGTTGAACCTCAAGGGCGTGGTCTTCAAGTTGCACAACCGTGACGAAGTCACACTCAGCTTGCGTAAAGATGGTGACGGTGCTGTCACAGCAGCCGACATCCAGACGCCGCACGACGTTGAAATCATCAACCCCGAGCACGTGATTGCCAATCTGTCGCAAGGTGGCAAGATCGACATTCAGCTCAAGGTTGAAACAGGTCGCGGCTATGTGCCCGGTACCGTGCGCCGCTATGGCGAAGAGCCCAGCAAGTCGATTGGCCGCATTGTGTTGGATGCGTCGTTCTCGCCCGTCAGCCGCGTGAGCTACAGCGTTGAAAACGCACGCGTTGAGCAGCGCACCGACCTCGACCGTTTGGTCATGGAAATCGAAACCAACGGTGCCATCACCGCCGAAGACGCCGTGCGCGCCTCGTCGAGAATTTTGGTGGAGCAGTTGGCTGTGTTCGCGCAACTCGAAGGCGATGTGTTCAGTGCTGTGGGTGGTGCGCATGCTGCTGCTGGCAGCTCGCAACAATTCGATCCATTGCTCTTGCGTCCAGTCGACGAGTTGGAGTTGACGGTTCGTTCTGCCAACTGCCTCAAGGCCGAAAACATTTACTACATCGGTGACCTGATCCAGCGCACCGAAAACGAGTTGCTCAAGACGCCGAATTTGGGTCGCAAGTCACTCAACGAAATCAAGGAAGTTCTGGCTTCACGCGGTTTGACCTTGGGCATGAAGCTCGAGAGCTGGCCACCTGCTGGCTTAGAGCGTCGCTGAATTTAAATTTACCAACCAGACTCACAAGTCCCCTGGCCGTACCTGATACGGCGGCCGGCAAAACATCAAAGGAATCACCATGCGTCACGGACACGGACTACGTAAACTCAATCGCACTTCTTCACACCGCTTGGCGATGTTGCGCAACATGATGAATTCGCTCATCGAGCACGAAGCCATCAAAACCACGTTGCCCAAAGCCAAAGAACTGCGTCGCGTGATTGAGCCCATGATCACTTTGGCCAAAGAACCCACCGTGGCCAACCGTCGCTTGGCGTTCGACCGTTTGCGCGATCGTGACAGCGTGGTCAAACTCTTCAATGAACTCGGCCCACGTTTCAAGACCCGTCCAGGCGGCTACACACGCATTTTGAAAATGGGTTTCCGCGTCGGTGACAACGCACCGATGGCCTTTGTTGAACTGGTGGATCGCCCCGAAATTAAAGATGCGGTTGAAGTGCAAGAAGGCACTTAATCCGATACAATAACCCTCTTACCGCGCGATGGAGCAGCCTGGTAGCTCGTTGGGCTCATAACCCAAAGGTCGCAAGTTCAAATCTTGCTCGCGCAACCAGTTTCAAGCCCGCTGAATCACTTCAGTGGGCTTTTTACTTGGGGCGTTTGAATCTAAGGGTTGACAAAAAATGACACGCGTGACGTCAGTTGAATCCCAATCTCGCCGGCTTATTCAACAGCAAGCTTGGGGACACGTGACGTGGCATGTCTGGGGTGAGGGAGTTGTAGGCAAAGCACCGCTGGTGCTGTTGCATGGGGGCTCTGGCAGTTGGACCCACTGGGTGCGCAATGTGATCCATCTTGCCAAACATCGTGACGTTTGGGCCTTGGACCTGCCCGGATTTGGCGACTCGTCATTGCCCCCAAGTGTGCGAGATGCAGACGACTTGGCGCCGTACGTGGCGCAAATCTTGGCATCGACCTTTGGCAAACACGCTGTGGACGTGGTGGGCTTTTCATTTGGCGGACTCACAGCAGGTTTGGTCGCGGCGCACAACCCCGAAGTCATCCGAAGTCTGTATTTGGTGGGGGTACCGGGCTTAGGTTTGATGCGCGAGGCATTGCCTATGCGCGGCATGTTGCCAGAGATGGGTTTCGAACAGCGTGCCGCAGTGCACCGCCACAATTTGCGCGTGATGATGCTCAGTGATGAATCATTGATTGATGACACGCTGATCGAATTGCAAGAGGCGAATGTGGTGCGCGACAACATGCGCCGCAGAAAAATTGCGCGCACCGATGTCCTGCTTCAAGTTCAGCATCTGTGGCAATGCCCGGTTCATGGCATCTGGGGCGCGCAAGATGCGCTGTATCACAGCAACTTGCAAAGAATCCCAGAAGTGCTGACCCGACTCAACAGCTTTCATCTCATCGCTGACGCAGGGCATTGGGTGGCCTATGAACAGCCCCAAGCTTTTCATCTTGTCTTGGATCAAATGTTGAACCAATCCAGCTAGCCATGCCTCGTCATGCTTGATCAAGAGAGCAAAATCCATCCATGTTGTACAAATTCAAATCCAAAGCCACGGGGGACGTGATCATGTTGGAACCGCAGGGGCGCCAGATCTTGCAGATCTTGGGCAAAGACCCCGGCCCCAAAGGCATCATCTTGGCCGCTGAAATGCCTGCCGCCATAGACGCATTGCAAGCGGCCGTGGTTCAAGAAGAGCAAGACATCGAGAACGCCACCAAGGACCAACAAGATCGGGGTTCAGAGCCTGCGCCCGCAGCAGGCGCGCGTGGCATCCGGCTGAAACAGCGAGTGGTGCCAATCATCGACATGTTCAAGCGCGCACATGCCGAAGAAGTCGACGTGGTCTGGGGTGTTTGAGCCAGCGCGCGTACCGCACGCGTTTGAAGCCCTCACGCCCGATGTGGTGCTGGATGCCATGTCTGATTTAGATTTGGCCGTAGACGGCAGACTCACCGCCTTGAGCTCGTATGAAAACCGCGTCTACCAAGTGATGTTGGATGACAACCAAGCCTTGGTCGCCAAGTTTTACCGTCCAGAGCGTTGGAGCGATGCACAAATCCTCGAAGAGCACGCGTTTGCGGCTGAATTGATGGCGCAAGAAATCCCGATGGTGGGTCCCCTGATGTTGCATGGCAAGACCTTGCACCACGCCCATGGCTTCGCCTTCAGCGTGAGCCCGAGGCGTGGTGGCCGTCATCCTGAGCTGGATGATCCCGAGGTGTTGGAATGGATTGGCCGTTTCATTGCGCGCTTGCACAACGTGGGGGCTAGCCACTCTTTTCTAACGCGCCCGACTTTGGATGCCACCACCTTTGGTGAAGACTCGCGCGATTGGTTGCTGGGTCAGCAGATGATTCCCATGGACCAACAACATGCATGGTTGGATGTGTGTAACGAGGCTTTGGCACTGGTGCGCCAAGCCTTGGAGGACACGCCCGTGCAAAGCCTGCGGTTGCATGGCGACTGCCACCCCGGCAATATTTTGTGGACACCCACAGACCTGCCCAACGGCGGCCCGCACTTTGTGGACTTGGACGATGCCCGCATGGGGCCCGCCATCCAAGATCTGTGGATGTTGCTCAGTGGCGACCGTGCGCAACGTACACGTCAACTCGGCATCTTGGTCGATGGCTACGAGGAAATGCGAGAGCTGGACCGTCGTGAGTTGGCGTTGATCGAGCCCTTGCGAACTTTGCGGCTGATTCACTACAGCGCCTGGTTGGCCAGGCGCCGAGATGACCCCGCATTCATCCAAAACTTTTCATGGTTCGGCACGTCTGACTATTGGGCCGGACAAGTCCACATGCTGGTTGAGCAATGCGAGGCGATGCAAGAGCCGCCGCTCGTCGTTTAGGACCGCGGCTGTGGGTGTTAGTCACACCCTGGATCAGCACCCCAAGAGGTCGGCCAATGCCATCAGGTCACGTGCATGCAGGTCATGGCCTTGCGGGGAAACATCTTTGATCTGCGACGCGCCAAACTCCATCGGCCGTTCAATGTAGGCCGTGTGCAAACCGCAGTCACGCGCGGCGTCGAGGTCATCGTGGTGGGCCGCGCACAACATCACCTCATGGGGAGCCAAATCAAACACCTGTGCCACGCCAAGGTAGGTGGCGGGGTCAGGCTTGTAAGCGCGAAACACTTCAGCCGACAACACACAGTCCCAGGGCAGTCCAGCGCGTTTGGCCATGTTCGTGAGCAACCCCAGGTTGCCGTTGGAGAGCGAGCAAATGGTGAAGCGCTGTTTGAGGCGCGTCAGCCCAGCCACGCTGTCGGGCCAGGCATCCAGGCGGTGCCAGACGCGGTTCAAGTGGACGCGCTCAGCCTCGCTCAAATGCGTCAAGCCAAACTGAGGCAACAGACCTTCGAGGATCAAGCGGTGCAACTCGTCAATCCGGGTCCAGCCCAACTCACCGGAGCGCACGCGGGCCATGGCGGGTTGATAGCCGGCGCGCCAGGCCAGCGCAAAGGCGTTGGCGTCTACCTGCGGGTAGAGCGCTTGTACCTCACGCACGATGCAGCCATGCCAGTCGACGACGGTGCCAAAAATATCGAAGGCCAACACTTTCGTGTCGGCCTTCACGCGATTGAGGGTGTCCATGTGGTGCATGGACCGTGTTTTACACCAACAGAGCGTTGACCCGTTTCACATAAGCGGCAGGGTCCTCGGGCAAACCACCTTCGGCCAGCAGGGCTTGGTCAAACAAGATGTGCGCCAAGTCGTTGAAGTGCGGGTTGGCGTCTGCGCCTAGCTTCTTGACCAAGCTGTGTTCGGGATTGACTTCCAAAATCGGCTTGACCACCGGCACGGGCTGACCTGCTTGCTTGAGCATGCGCGCCAGTTGGGTGGACATGCCGTGGTCTTGCACCACCAAGCAGGCTGGCGAGTCGACCAAGCGGCTCGTGACGCGCACGTCCTCGGCCTTGTCTTTGAGCGCTTCTTTGAGCTTGGCCAGCACAGGTTTGAAGGCCTCGGCGGCATCTTCAGCCGCTTTCTTTTCGGTCTCGTCTTGCAGCGTGCCCAAATCCACCGCGCCCTTGGCCACCGACTGCAAGGGCGTGCCATCGAACTCGTTGAGGAAGTTCAACGCCCACTCGTCCACACGGTCTGTCATCAGCAAGACCTCAATGCCCTTCTTGCGGAACACCTCGAGTTGCGGGCTGTTCTTGGCGGCGGCCAGGGTGTCGGCGGTGATGTAGTAGATGGCCTCTTGGCCCTCTTTCATGCGGGCCTTGTAGTCGGCAAACGACACGCTGGCCGTGTCGCTGCTGGTGCTTGCAAACCGCAGCAGCTTGGCCAGCTTGTCTTTGTTGGCCATGTCTTCGCCCAAGCCTTCTTTCAACACGGCGCCAAATTCGCCATAGAACTTGGTGAACTTGCCTGCGTCTTGCTTGTCCTCATCGCTCGCGTCGGCAGCGGGGACATCGCGCTTGGCCAAGTCTTCCAGCACCGCCAGCACCCGGCGTGTGTTGCCTTCGCGGATGGCTTTGACATCGCGGCTTTCTTGCAGCAACTCACGGCTCACGTTCAAGGGCAAATCGGCCGAGTCCACCACGCCTTTGACGAAGCGCAAGTAGGTGGGCATCAGGGCCTCTGCGTCGTCCATGATGAAGACGCGCTTCACGTACAGCTTCAAACCCGACTTGGTGTCACGGTTGAACAAGTCCATCGGTGCTTTGCCGGGGATGTACAGAAGTTGGGTGTATTCGGTGCTGCCTTCCACACGGTTGTGGGTCCAAGCCAGGGGGGCCTCAAAATCGTGGCTGATGTGTTTGTAGAACTCTTCGTAATGTTCTTGGGACACGTCTTTTTTGGCGCGCGCCCACAGTGCGTTGGCTTGGTTGACGGTTTCCCATTCATCGGTGATGACCATTTCGCCTGGCTGATCGTTTTCACCTTCCTTCCACTCTTCTTTGCGCATGCGAATCGGCAAAGAAATGTGGTCGGAGTATTTGTTGATCACCGACTTGAGTTTCCAAGCGCTGAGGTATTCCTCGGCGTCGTCACGCAAATGCAAGATGATGTGGGTGCCGCGTTCGGCCTGGGTGATGGCCTCGACCTCAAAGTCGCCCGTGCCCGTGCTGCTCCAACGCACGCCTTCTTCGGCCTTCAGTCCCGCGCGGCGGGACTCCACCGTGATGCGGTCGGCCACGATGTAGCCGGAATAAAAGCCCACACCGAATTGACCAATCAAGGCGCCTTGGTCTTTGGCGCTGCTTTGTTGGTCGCCGCTGAGCTTGCCCATGAATTCACGGGTGCCGCTCTTGGCAATCGTGCCCAGGTGGGCAATGGCCTCTTGCTCGCTCATGCCAATGCCGTTGTCGGCAATCGTCAGGGTGCGCGCCGCTTTGTCAAAACTCACCCGTACCTCGAGTTCGGATGCGCCTTCGTACAAGGCGTCGTTGTTCAGGGCTTCGTAGCGCAGTTTGTCGCAAGCGTCAGACGCGTTGGACACCAGTTCACGCAAGAAAATTTCTTTGTTCGAGTACAGCGAGTGGGTGACGAGGTGCAGCAGTTGCGACACTTCGGCTTGGAACGAATGGGTATGTTTGGTCATGGTGGCTAAGGATCTAAGGAATCAAAAACAAAAACAGCGCCACGACATGTGGGGCGCTGCGACAAATTTCAAGAGGGCTCAAAAACGTTCGTGCGCACCCAGGTAGCGCCATTGGCCGACAGGCAAATTGCCCAGCACCACACGGCCCATGCGGATGCGTTTCAAGCCCACCACCAACAAGTCCACTTGCTCGCACATGCGGCGGATTTGGCGTTTTTTACCCTCGGTCAGCACAAAGCGCAGTTGCTCGGGGTTTTGCCATTCCACCTGGGCGGGTTTCAAGGGCTTGCCATCGAGGCTCAGGCCGTGGCGCAGACGTGCGAGCTGTTCACGTGGAAACACCTTTTGCACATTCAGTGCTTCACCTTGGTAGGTCACGCGGACCAAATATTCTTTCTCCATGTGGCTGTCTTCGCCAATCAGTTGGCGCGCCACCCGGCCATCTTGCGTCAGCACCAGCAGGCCCACCGAGTCGATGTCGAGCCGACCCGCTGGGGCCAAACCGCGCAATTGGCTGGGCTGGATGCGGTTCTTCGAGGTGTCTTCACGCCAGTGGCTGCGCCCGTGAATCAGCGTGATGGCAGGCTCATGACCGTCTTCCGCTTGCCCACTCACATAGCCCATGGGCTTGTGCAACAGGATGGTCACTAGGGTGCTTTGGTGGCCTTTGGCGCGCGGGTCGATCTCGACCCGGTCGGTCGGACTGACCTTCACACCCATGGGCGCGGGCTGGCCATTGACCAGCACCCAGCCTTGGTCTATCCACGCGTCGGCTTCGCGGCGCGAGCACAGGCCGAGTTCGGCCATGCGCTTGTTGAGTCGTACAAGGTCGGTGGAGGAATCTGGCATGGGTGTGTTGGGCATGGAGGGGGGAGTTTAGCCAGTCGCACCATAGGCACGCAGCGCGGGCAGGTT
>CANFJA010000015.1 GCA_947447235.1 Comamonadaceae bacterium | reverse complement strand
CTTGGCCTGGTGCGATGTGCATGGCGTGACACGCTGCAAAACTTTGGTGACCGATGCCGCCATTGACGCACTGCACAACGGTGTCGGCATGGTGAGCACCTTGCTGCTCAAAGACACGTCCGATCGCACCGCGTTCAAGGTGTTTGAAGCCAGCATCAGCCATGAGTTGCCGGGCTTTGAATTTGCCAGCAACTTGCTGCTGATGCCCGACCCGAACAGCCTGCACATCTTGCCCTGGGTGGACAACACCGCTTGGCTGCAATGCCAGCCCTGGTTTACCAACGCACAGCCTGTTGAGCTGGACAGCCGCTACCAATTGCAAAGCGCACTCGCACGTTTGGCCGAGCAAGGTTTAGGGCTGAAGTGCGGCCTGGAAATTGAATTTCACATTTACCGTTTGCAAGACGCCACGCAGGGCAACGACCTGGATCCCGACTTGGCCGCTTGGCCTGGCCGTGCACCCGCAGTGCGCATGATTCACCCGGGCTACCGCTTGCTGTCTGAGCACGACATAGACCAATGCGACGAACCACTGCGCATCGTGCAGCGCACGGCGCAAGGCTTGGGGTTGCCTTTGTTGTCACTGGAGATTGAGTTTGGGCCGAGCCAAGTAGAAGCGGTGTTTGGCGCCACCGACGCGCTGACGGCTGCCGACAACATGGTGCTGTTTCGCAATGGGGTGCGCCAAGCCCTGCGGCGTGCTGGCTACCACGCGACCTTCATGTGTCGCCCCCCGTTTCAACACATCATGTCCAGCGGCTGGCATTTGCACCAATCGTTGGTCGACCTTGACAGTGGCTGCAATGTACTGATGCGCGACGCGCCTGCGCCTGACACCCAGCCCCATGACGCACGCCATACGTTGTCGGACTTGGGTGCGCATTATTTGGCAGGTTTGCTCGATCACGCCCAAGGCAGCACGCTGTTGTGCACGCCCACGGCCAATGGCTACGGACGTTTTCAACCCAACGCGCTGGCCCCGCAGTCCATTGTGTGGGGACGCGACAACCGAGGCGCCATGTTGCGCGTGGTGGGTCAGGCAGGCGACCCTGCCACACGGATTGAAAACCGCTTGGGCGAACCCGCTGCCAACCCCTATCTGTACATGGCCTCGCAAATTCACGCGGGCTTGGCAGGCATCGCGCAACAACGCCTACCGCCGCTGGCGACCGAGGCGCCTTATCAAACCCTGCCAGCCGACGACACGGGCAGCACACGCATTCCCAGCCACTTGGGCGAGGCCTTGGGCGCCTTTCAAGCCGATACCGCCATGGCGCAAGGGTTTGGCGATGCGTTTGTGCGCTACTACAGCCGCATCAAGCAAGCTGAGCAGCAACGTTTTGAAGCGGCCGAAGACAGTTTGGAATTTCAGCGCCGAGAATATTTCAGCCGCATCTGACCGCACCCACAAGGACGATTTTTATGATTCGCATCACCCTGTTCAACCATGCCCAAGACACGCAAGGCACCGCCATCGAGGCCAAACCCGGGCACAGCTTGATGAAGGCCGCCGTGTCAGCCGACATCGAGGGTGTGGCCGCCGACTGCGGCGGTACCCTGACCTGCGCCACGTGCCATGTGATGGTGCGCGAACCTTGGCTGAGCCAGTTGCCCCCCATGAGCGACGACGAAGACGGCATGCTCGACTTTGCCGCCTGCACGCGCCAAGCGAACAGCCGTTTGTCGTGTCAGATCACGCTGACCGAAGCGATGGACGGGATGCAGGTGGATTTGCCGGCCAGCCAGTACTGACTCTCAAGCACGTGCTGTTGGCAACATCAGCAGTCACTAGGCCAGCACTTCAGGGTGTGGTGCTTTTAGCGCATGCCGGGAAAGCCGCCCCCGCCCATGCCTTTCATGCCGCCCATGCGCTTCATCATTTTCATGAGGCCGCCGCCACGCATCTTCTTCATCATGTCTTGCATTTGCTCAAACTCTTTGAGCAAGCGGTTGACGTCTTGCACCTGAACCCCAGCACCCGCCGCAATGCGGCGCTTGCGCGTGGCTTTGATGAGGTCGGGTTTGCGACGCTCCAGCGCGGTCATGCTGTGGATGATGCCCTGCTTGCGACCGATGTCTTTTTCGGCGCGGGTCATGTCAACTTCACTGGCTTTGGCTGCCATCTGTGTGGGCAATTTGTCCATCAGGCTCGACAAGCCACCCATGGAGCGCATTTGTTGAATTTGGGATAAGAAGTCATTCAAGTCAAAGGCGTCCCCGCGCTTGACTTTGTCGGCGAGCTTTTGCGCGGCCTCCATGTCGACGCCGGCAGTGACTTGCTCGACCAAGGCCAAGATGTCGCCCATGCCCAAGACGCGACCGGCGTGGCGCTGGGCATCGAAGAGCTCCAGGCCATCGAGTTTTTCGCTGGTACCGGCAAATTTGATGGGGGCACCGGTGATCTGGCGCACGGACAAGGCCGCACCACCGCGTGAGTCGCCGTCGAGTTTGGTCAACACGATGCCGGTGAGCGGCAAAGCTTCTTTGAAGGCTTTGGCGGTGTTGATGGCGTCTTGGCCCTGCATGGCATCGACCACAAACAAGGTCTCCACCGGGTTGAGGACGCTGTGCAAGGTCTTGATTTCTTGCATCAGCGCTTCGTCAATGGCCAAGCGGCCCGCGGTGTCGACCAGCAGCACGTCAAAGTAATGTTTGCGCGCATAGTCGAGCGCCGCACGCGCGATGTCTTCGGGTTTTTGATCGGGGCTGCTGGGGAACCACTCAGCGCCGGCTTGTGCGGTGACGGTTTTCAACTGTTCAATGGCCGCTGGGCGGTACACGTCGCCCGAGACGGTGAGCACTTTCTTTTTGCGCTGGTTGATCAGCCAACGCGCCAGTTTGGCGGTGGTGGTGGTTTTACCCGCGCCCTGCAAGCCCGCCATCAGGATGACGGCTGGCGGTTGTGCGGCCAAGTTGAGGTCGCTCACGCCCTCGCCCATGGTGGCCGCCAGCTCTTGGTTGACGATGGCGACCAAGGCCTGACCGGGTTGCAGTGAGCCAATGACTTCTTGACCCAGCGCTTTTTCTTTCACGCGGGCAATGAAGTCGCGCACCACGGGCAAGGCCACATCGGCTTCGAGCAAGGCCATTCGCACCTCGCGCAACATGTCGGCCACGTTGCTTTCGGTGATGCGGGCCTGTCCGCTGATGTGTTTGACCAGGCGTGAGAGTTTGTCGGTGAGGGTAGAGGCCATGAATAACCCCAACAGGGGTGCGGTGGAGGTGGGTAGCAAAACGCTAAACTTGCGTCATGATTTTAGCCAGCGACACCCCCCTCACGTTGTGGCTCGGCCTGCCAACGGCAGCGGCCTACGCGTTGACCGCCTTGATCGGCCCACGCATCGCTGCTGCGCGCGGTCACCGCTTGTTGGTGATGCCCTGGGTCTTGCACGGGCTGGGCTTGGTGTTTGCGCTGTTTGGCGCCCAAGAGGGCCTGGTGCGATTTGGGTTTGCACCGGCTTTGTCCGTCACGACATGGTTGATGTTCACGTTTTATTTGTTGGAACAACATTGGTTTCCTCAACTGCATGTGCGCTGGACCTTGGCCAGCCTCGGGGCTGCGGTGGTGCTGTTGGCAGCCTTTTTCCCAGGCGCGCCTTTGCACATGGCCACCTCGCCTTGGTTACCCCTGCATTGGGCCTTGGGCATTGCGTCGTATGGCCTGTTCGCGGCCGCCGTGGTGCACGCCTGGTTGATGACCCGTGCCGAAAAAAATATGCGCTTGGGTGTGGACAGTCATGTGGGCTTGCCCTTGTTGACCTTGGAGCGCTTGACGTTTCGTTTTGTCAACGCAGGGTTTGTGTTGTTGACTGCAACCTTGGCCGCGGGTTGGTTGTTTGGCGACAGCTTGTATGGCGCCCAAGCTGCTTGGCGCTGGGACCACAAAACCGTGTTTTCGCTGTTGTCATGGCTCACCTTTGCCGTCTTGTTGTTGGGTCGGCAGCGATTCGGTTGGCGGGGTCGCACAGCGGTGCGCGTGCTCTACACCGGTTCTGGCTTGTTGTTGTTGGGCTACGCAGGCTCGCGCTTTGTGCTTGAAGTGATCCTAGGCCGCAGCACATGAAGTATTTGGTGCTGCTGCTGATCGTGCTGGCGGGCATTTGGTGGATCCGTCAGCAGCGCACCGACCGCACAAACAAGTCTTCCGAGCAACGCCAAGACCCCCAAGTGATGGTGGTCTGTGCGGATTGTGGCGTGCATGTGCCTGAACACGATGCGGTGCACGGGCGTCTTGGCGTTTACTGCAGTCAGGCGCACCGCCAGCGTCTTGAGGCTTGAGACTTGGGCGTGGTGCACATGTCAACCGACGCACAGTGGCAACAAGGCTGGTACGCATTGGCCCAGCAGGTGACATCGCCCAACTTTGGCCCTCGCCCCAAGGGCAGTGAGGTGGATCTGGTCGTCATCCATGCCATCAGTTTGCCCCCAGGCGAATACGGTGGACCTGAAGTGCAAGCGCTGTTCACCAACTGCTTGGATTGGGAAGCACACCCCTACTTTGCCCAAATTCGCGGCATGCAAGTGTCGGCGCATTTTTTCATTCGACGCGATGGTGCGTTGATTCAGTTTGTCAGTTGTGACGACCGGGCATGGCATGCGGGACGTTCACACTATCGGGGTCGCGACAATTGCAACAACGACTCGGTAGGCATTGAGCTTGAAGGACTGGATGGCCAAGAATTTACCCCGTTGCAGTACGAGGCCCTCAGCCGTTTGACCGCCGCGATCGCACAGCACTACCCCATCGCACACATTGCCGGGCATGAACACATTGCACCTGGACGCAAACAAGACCCCGGTGCAGGCTTTGATTGGCATTTTTTTCAAGCCACTTTGGCTTGGCCAGACCGGTGTTTTCCCGAAAATATATTTCTTTCTAAATCAGACGAAAAAAAACTCTGAACCATGACTGCGCATGCAAAACGCGGGCATGACGCATCTACCTTTTTTGATCTTTCGAAATCATAGGCATCAGCACACGAAAGTCGCTGAAAACGCGCATGAATCCTTGTTTCAATTCTCATAACCGCATGCTCATTGGGCTCAAGCGGAATGTCAAAAAATTAAACAATTGAGCCGCTTCGCGCCCATACCGGAAAATAACGCCTTACCCGGTAAAACACTACCCCTAGTGTCTTGAAGGGTAGACCAACACCAGATATAGTGTGTACTGTCGATGCGTCAATTGAAGAATTGACATGTCCAACGCTTCGTTGCGGACCACCCCACATGCTGCCCAAGCCCTCTTGAAAATCTATAACAAGGAAGAAAAACGTCATGCAAATCGCTGAGAACGCGCCTCACATCGCCAGTTCAAGTCAACTGCCCACGCCACAGGATCGCGTGGCGATGGACTCGCCGTCGATGTTGACGCATTACCAAATCATCCGTCGCAATGGCGCTGTGGTTCCTTTTGAGCCTGCCAAGATTGCGGTCGCCATGATGAAGGCGTTTTTGGCCGTGCACGGCACCCAAGGCGCGGCTTCGGCCAGCGTGCGAGAAGTGGTGGATGCTTTGACCCAAGCGGTGGTGCGTGCTTTGATGCGTTCGCGCCCAGGTGGCGGCACCTTCCACATTGAAGACGTGCAAGACCAAGTGGAGTTGGGCTTGATGCGAGGCGGCCACCACGAAATTGCACGCGCCTATGTGCTGTACCGCGAGCGCCGCACCCAAGAACGCGCGCATGTCAAAGAACAACAAACGCCTGCCAGCCCCGCCCTTCATGTGATCGATGGCGGCCAACGTGTCCCACTTGATGTCCACCACTTGCAAGCTTTGATCAACGATGCGTGCATGGGATTGAGTGCAGACGTCAAACCCGAGCCCATCATGGCCGAGACCATGCGCAACTTGTACGACGGCGTGCCCATGGATGAGGTCTACAAGGCCGCCATCTTGGCGACCCGCACCTTGATCGAAAAAGACCCCGACTACACCTATGCCACGGCGCGCTTGCTGATGCACACCATCGTGCGCGAAGTGTTGGGCCAAGAAGTGGCTCACTCGGACATGGATCAACACTATGCCGACTACTTCCCACAATTCATCAAGAAGGGCGTTGACAACGATTTGCTGGACGAGCGCCTGCTGCAATTTGACTTGAAGCGCTTGGGCCAAGCGCTCAAAGCTGAGCGCGACTTGAAATTTGATTACCTCGGTCTGCAAACCTTGTACGACCGCTATTTCTTGCACGTGCGCAAACAGCGCATTGAGTTGCCGCAGGCTTTTTTCATGCGTGTGGCCATGGGCTTGTCGTTGGACGAAATCGACCGTGAAGCCCGTGCGATTGAGTTCTATGAAATTTTGTCGTCCTTTGACTTCATGTCGAGCACGCCCACCTTGTTCAACAGCGGCACCTTGCGTTCGCAACTCTCCAGCTGCTACCTGACCACTGTGCCTGACAACTTGGACGGCATCTACGAGTCGATCAAAGAAAACGCCCTACTTTCCAAATTCGCGGGCGGCTTGGGCAATGACTGGACACGCGTGCGCGCTTTGGGCAGCCACATCAAAGGCACCAATGGCGAATCACAAGGCGTGGTGCCTTTCCTGAAAGTGGTGAACGACACAGCGGTTGCCGTGAACCAAGGTGGCAAGCGCAAGGGCGCTGTGTGCACGTACCTGGAAACCTGGCACTTGGACATCGAAGAGTTCCTGGAATTGCGCAAGAACACCGGCGATGATCGCCGCCGCACCCACGACATGAACACCGCCAATTGGATTCCTGATCTGTTCATGCGCCGCGTGATGGAAAAGGGTGAGTGGACCTTGTTCTCACCCTCAGATGTTCCTGATTTGCACGATTTATTCGGTTCGGCATTCGAGAAGGCCTATTTGGCTTACGAAGACAAGGCCCGCCGCGGCGAGATCAAGCCGAGCAAGACGGTGCAGGCCACCGACATGTGGCGCAAGATGCTCTCCATGCTGTTTGAAACTGGCCACCCTTGGATCACTTTCAAAGATGCATGCAATGTGCGCTCACCCCAGCAACATGCGGGCGTGGTGCATTCGTCCAACTTGTGTACTGAGATCACACTCAATACCAGCGACACCGAAACTGCGGTGTGTAACTTGGGGTCGGTCAACCTCTCGCAGCACTTGAAGGACGGCCCCAACGGCAAAGAACTCGACCACGACAAGCTCAAGCGCACCATCACGGTGGCCATGCGCATGCTCGACAACGTGATCGACATCAATTACTACGCAGTCAAAAAAGCGCGTGATTCCAACCTGCGCCACCGCCCTGTGGGTTTGGGCGTGATGTCATTCCAAGACAGTTTGTACGAAATGCGTATTCCTTACGCGTCACAAGCCGCTGTGGAGTTTGCCGACACGTCAATGGAAGCCATTTGCTACTACGCCTACTGGGCATCCACCGAGTTGGCCAAAGAGCGCGGCAAGTACTCCAGCTACAAAGGCTCTTTGTGGGACCGTGGCTTGTTGCCTTTGGACACCTTGGACATGTTGACCCAAGAGCGAGGCGGCTATGTGGAAGTGGACCGCTCTGCCACGCTGGACTGGGATGCACTGCGCAAGAAGATTGCACAAGACGGCATGCGCAACTCCAACTGTGTGGCCATCGCACCCACCGCCACCATCTCCAACATCATTGGCGTGGACGCCTCGATCGAACCTTGCTTTGGCAACCTCTCGGTCAAGTCCAACTTGTCGGGTGAGTTCACGGTGATCAACAGCTACTTGGTGCGTGACTTGAAGCGTCTGGGCTTGTGGGATGACGTGATGGTGATGGACCTGAAACACTTCGACGGTTCGCTGCGGCCCATTGACCGCGTGCCACAAGACATCAAAGCACTGTACGCCACGGCTTTTGAAGTCGAAACGACCTGGTTGGTGGAAGCCGCTGCACGTCGTCAAAAGTGGATTGACCAAGCACAGTCGCTCAACATCTACATGGCAGGTGCATCGGGCAAGAAACTCGACGAGACCTACAAGCTGGCTTGGTTGCGTGGCCTGAAGACCACGTACTACCTGCGCACATCCAGCGCGCAACAAGTGGAGAAATCCACTGTGCAAGCGGGCTCGCACAATGCCGTGTCTTCCAGCGGTGCAAGCACCAGTGGCATGAGCGCGCTCGAAGCAGCAGCCGCAGCAGCGCAAGCTCAAATGAATGCCATCCCTGCCACCGACATTAAGTTCTGCGGCGTGGACGATCCCACCTGTGAATCGTGTCAGTGATTTTTTGCAATTGAACAACACAAATCTGCAAGGAAGTGAATGAACGCTTTGCGTTTCACTTTCTTGCATTCATAATTAGCGTATTGGAAAATTTTCTATGTTGACCTGGGACGAAGAAGTTAAGCCCTCATCGCCATCTCCTCTTACCAGCGGCACCTTGAGCCGCTCGATGGAACTCCCACCTCTATCTGCGACGCCCCCCACTGTCGCCGCTGTCCGCACTCTGCATGACGGCGCCACTGCCCCTTTGACCCCCACACCTTCTATTGCAGATACGGTGAATGAGCGGCGCGTCAATGCAGCCGACAAGCGCATCATCAATGGACAAACCGATGTGAACCAATTGGTTCCCTTCAAGTACAAATGGGCTTGGGAGAAATACCTCGCCACCTGTGCCAACCATTGGATGCCCCAAGAAGTGAACATGACGCGTGACATCGCGTTGTGGAAGGACCCCAATGGTTTGACCGAAGACGAACGCCGTCTGATCAAACGCAATTTAGGTTTCTTTGTCACGGCAGACTCGTTGGCAGCCAACAACATTGTGTTGGGCACCTACCGCCACATCACAGCGCCCGAATGCCGTCAGTTTTTGTTGCGTCAGGCATTTGAAGAAGCCATCCACACCCATGCTTACCAGTACATCGTCGAGTCCTTGGGATTGGATGAGTCTGAGATCTTCAATGCCTACCATGAAGTCCAATCGATCCGTGACAAAGACGAGTTCCTGATCCCGTTCATCGACGCGATCATGAACCCCAACTTCCACACTGGCACGCTCGAAACCGATCAGACGCTGCTGAAGTCCTTGATCGTGTTTGCCTGCTTGATGGAAGGCTTGTTCTTTTATGTGGGGTTCACACAAATTTTGGCTTTGGGTCGTCAAAACAAAATGACGGGTGCTGCCGAGCAATACCAATACATCTTGCGTGACGAATCGATGCACTGCAATTTCGGCATTGACTTGATCAATACCATCAAGCTTGAAAACCCACAGCTGTGGACAGCCGATTTCAAAGCTGAAATCAAAGATTTGTTCATGCAGGCCGTCGAGCTCGAATACCGCTACGCAGAAGACACCATGCCGCGTGGGGTGTTGGGTTTGAATGCATCGATGTTCAAGGGTTACTTGCGCTACATCGCCAACCGCCGCGCCACACAGATTGGCTTGGAGCAGTTGTTCCCTAATGAAGAGAACCCCTTCCCTTGGATGAGCGAGATGATCGATCTGAAAAAGGAACGTAACTTCTTTGAAACCCGCGTGATCGAGTACCAATCGGGTGGTGCTCTGTCTTGGGATTGATGACTCACACGATGTCAAACAATTTGTCCGTCACACAAACTAACACCCAATTCGAGGTGGTGTGCTGGGCTCACAGTGTTCATGGGGTTGGACCCGGGTCCAGCGCCATGAATCGCTTCGCATGCATCCAACAGATGCGGAGTGCTTTTCACCCAATGATCTCAACTTGATCTAGGAGAATATAAAAATGGCAACTGCAAAAAAACCGGCCGCTAAAAAGGCCCCCGCAAAGAAAGCTGTCGCGGCCAAAAAGCCAGCAGCTAAAAAAGTAGCCGCTAAAAAGCCGGCAGCCAAGAAAGTCGCAGCGAAAAAGCCTGCAGCTAAAAAAGTAGCGGCCAAGAAGCCAGCAGCTAAAAAAGTTGCAGCTAAAAAGCCAGCGGCTAAGAAAGTAGCGGCCAAAAAGCCAGCAGCTAAAAAAGTTGCAGCCAAAAAGCCAGCGGCAAAAAAAGCCAGCGCTAAAAAGCCAGCAGCCAAGAAAGTAGCGAAAAAAGCTGCTGCCAAAAAGCCTGCTGCCAAAAAACCCGCTGCGAAAAAAGCTGCAAAAAAACCAGCCGCCAAGAAAGCTGCGAAAGCACCCGCTGCCCCAGCGCAAACGACGCTGAACCCCCAAGCTGCGTGGCCGTTCCCGACCGCCAGCAAGCCCTGATTCAACACCAGGGACGACGGTTCACCGTCAACTCAAGCCCGAAGCCGCAAGGCCTCGGGCTTTTTATTTCGCCATCCCATGCCACTGCCTGAACTGAGTTTTTTGCGAACTGAGAAGAATGGGGACGTGACCGTCGATGTGCACGTGGTTCCCAACGCCGCACGCACACAAGCCGATGGCTTGCATGATGGTGCGTTACGCCTGCGCTTGCACGCACCACCCGTGGATGGAAAGGCCAACCTCGCCTTGGTGACGTGGTTAGCGCTTATTTTGCAGGTGGCAAAAAAACACATCCGTTTGGCACGCGGCCAAAGCGCTAAGCGAAAACAATTACGGGTCAGCGCAGCCGTCAGCGACAAGGCCAACTGGCTGGCACTGCGGGATCAGACCATCGACAGGCCGTCGACCTTGTAATTTTGCGGGCCGCGCTGCGCGATCTTCAAAGCCCCCACTTGGTTGCCCAAAGCTGCGCATTTGGCCAATGACCAGCCCTGCTCCAAACCAAACAGCAGCGCACCACGCCAGGCATCGCCGCAGCCCGTTGGGTCAACCACAGCGTGTGCTTTGACAGGTGGAACCCAGGTTTTTTCGCCATCGACCCAGACCTCGCAGCCCTCCGCACCAAGGGTCACGACCAAGCCCTGCACACGGCGCGAGATCTCCGCGCTGGTCAAGCCCGTGCGATCGCTCAACATCTTGCCTTCGTAGTCATTGACAGTGACCCAAGTGGATTGGTCGATGAAATGCGCCAACTCCGCCCCGTCAAACATGGGCAGGCCCTGCCCCGGGTCAAACACGAAAGGAATGTCTGCGGCCTTGAATTGCGCAGCGTGCTGCAGCATGGCGTCACGCCCGTCGGGAGAAATAATGCCCAACTTGATGTCACTGCGCTGTTGAATCTGCGTGACATGCGCTTGCATCATCGCCCCTGGATGGAACGCAGTGATCTGGTTGTTGTCCCGATCGGTCATGATCATGGCTTGTGCGGTGTACGTGCCGTCAACTTGGCGCACAAACTCGGTTGAGATTCCTAGATCTTTCAATCGCTGAAAATAATCTGTGCCGTCGGTTCCCAGCGTGGCCATGGGCAAAGGCGTACCGCCCAAAATCTTCAAGCTGTAGGCAATGTTGCCAGCGCACCCGCCAAAGTCTCTGCGCAATGCAGGGACCAAAAAAGACACATTCAAGATGTGCAGTTGCTCGGGCAAGATTTGCTCCGCAAATCTTCCTTCAAAGCTCATGATGGAGTCAAACGCGAGCGAACCGCAAATCAGCGAAGCCATAAAAATACTTTCTCAATCAAGGGTAAAAAATCAAAGCGCGAAAACCTGATACTTGCTCACTGAGCTTGGGATCAAGCTCAAAGTGCAAGTTGACCCGCGCATCACGCAAGGCCACGATGTGTTCTTTCAGGGCCATCTCTTCGATGGAAAAAACCCGACGCACAACAACCTGGTCTTGCAAGTCGGTGAGGTTGAGCTCCAAATAGGGTGTGGCCACGGGGTGGTGCTGGGAGTTTTTGATGCGAAGCTGCAAGGTATAACCACCCCGAGCGTCTTCGTTGAAACTGCTGTTTTCAATGTGCAGCGCATCGGGCTCACGCGGCCATGTCACCTCGCACGCAAGGGGCGCACACAAGGCTTGCAAGACGGGCTTTAAATCTGGTTCTTCTGCAGCCAGCACATGTCTGTGCGACAGCGCCATCTGCCACATCAGCATCAACAGCAGCAAGCCGCTCAACCCCACCCACAGACCTGAACCCGTCGATGTCGCCGCAGATGCCGGGGTGGAAGACGACACAGAAGGGGGCGGCGGCGAGAGCTTTATCCGGTGCAGATCCTGCTGTGCCAACTCAGGTGAAGCCGTCTCCAGAGACGGTATTGGACTGGCCAACTCGAAATGTTTTTCTGCCTCAAACACGGCCCCACAGCGACCACAACGGACCCAGCCGTTCGCCAAAGCAAGTTGCTCAGACGACACCTTGAAGGCCGTGGTGCATTCGGGACAGTGGGTGACGTTCATGTGCAATGTGCGGTCATCAAGACCCAACCTTCTTGCGTGTCGCTCACCTGCAAGTTGCAGTAGGGCGCGTAGGCATCGATCAACTCTTGGGTTTGCCGCTCCAAAATACCAGCCAACACCAAATGCCCGCCTGCTTGCACATGCTCACGCAGCAAGGGCGCCAACACCTTCAACGGTGTGGCCAATATATTGGCCAACACCGTTTGGTATGTGGCTTGTGCTTTGTCTGGAAATCCAGCGTTCAACTGCACACCATTGGCTTGGGCGTTGAGTAGCGTCGAGGTGACGGCCGCTTCGTCAATGTCCACAGCGTCCACCGAGGTTGCGCCATATAAAGCCGCACCGATCGCCAAAATACCAGAGCCGCAGCCGTAATCCAGCACCCGTTGATCCGTCACATCGTGGGTTGCAATCCAACGCAAACACATGCGCGTGGTCGGGTGCGTGCCAGTGCCAAAAGCCAGCCCGGGATCCAAGCGAATGACCTGTCGTGCCTGGCTCGGTGGCTCATGCCAGGTGGGAACAATCCAAAACTCTGGCGTAATCTCTACCGGCGCAAACTGCGACTGCGTCAAGCGCACCCAGTCTTGGTCGGCTACCTCTTGGACACCCAAGGTCTGGCAGGTGCTGAAAAAATCTTGCGCACTCAACAAATTGGCTGCTTCCTCGGCAGCAGCTCGGTCGGAAAACAAAGCGATGATGCGCGAGCGCTGCCAACCCTCTTTGGGTGGCGGCATACCCGGCTCACCAAACAAAGCTTGTTCGGCATCGGTCTGTGCGTCAGCATCTTCCACCGACACACTCAAAGCATCCAGGGCTTCCAGCGCGTCACAGGCCATGTCGACCTGTGCCTCGGGGCACAAAAGACGCAACTCAACCATCAGCGCTTGTGAGCAGCAAGCCACTCTTCCAAGTAATGAATGTTGGTACCTCCGGCCATGAACTTGGCGTCCACCATCAATTCACGGTGAAGGGGCACATTGGTGTTGATGCCTTCCACCAAGGTCTCGGCCAAGGCGGTGCGCATGCGCGCCAAGGCTTGGTCACGGGTGTCACCATGAACAATGATTTTGCCAATCATCGAGTCATAGTTAGGAGGCACAAAGTAATTGGTGTAGACATGTGAATCCACCCGCACGCCGGGGCCACCGGGCGCATGCCACATGGTGATACGTCCGGGGGATGGCGTGAATTTGAACGGATCTTCAGCGTTGATGCGGCACTCAATCGAATGGCCACGGATCTGGATATCTCGCTGTGTGAAAGGTAATTTCAAACCAGCCGCCACCATGATCTGGGTTTTCACAATGTCGATGCCCGTGATGTACTCGGTCACCGGATGTTCCACCTGAACGCGGGTGTTCATTTCGATGAAATAGAACTCACCGTTCTCGTACAAGAATTCAAACGTGCCTGCACCGCGGTAACCGATTTTTTTGCATGCAGCGGCGCAGCGCTCACCAATTTTTTCGATCAGCTTGCGAGGAATCCCAGGTGCGGGCGCTTCTTCAATCACCTTTTGGTGGCGACGTTGCATGGAACAATCGCGCTCGCCCAAATACACCGCGTTCTTGAACTTGTCAGCCAAGATTTGAATTTCAATGTGACGCGGGTTTTGAAGAAACTTCTCCATGTACACGGCGGGGTTTCCGAACGCGGAGGCCGCTTCTGCCTTGGTCATTTGTACGGCATTGATCAGCGCGGCTTCGGTGTGCACCACGCGCATGCCGCGTCCCCCACCGCCACCCGCGGCTTTGATGATCACGGGATACCCCACGCTCTTTGCAGTGCGTCGAATTTGCGCCGGGTCATCGGGCAACTCCCCCTCAGAGCCCGGCACACAGGGCACGCCGGCCTTGATCATGGCTTGCTTGGCCGACACCTTGTCGCCCATGATGCGAATGGATTCGGGCGTCGGACCTATGAATTGGAAACCACTTTTTTCAACCCGCTCTGCGAAGTCTGCGTTTTCGCTCAAAAACCCATAACCTGGGTGAATGGCTTCGGCATCGGTAACTTCGGCCGCAGCAATGATGGCTGGCATATTGAGGTAGCTCAAGGAAGACGCAGCTGGGCCTATGCACACGGCCTCGTCCGCCAACTTGACGTACTTGGCTTCGCGGTCGGCCTCGGAATAGACCATGACTGCCTGCACGCCCAATTCGCGGCAAGCGCGCTGAACGCGCAAGGCAATCTCGCCTCGGTTGGCAATCAGAATTTTTTTGAACATGAACAGATGCCCTTTATTCGATCACGAACAAAGGTGCGCCATATTCCACAGCTTGGCCGTTTTGAGCCAAGATTTGCGAGATGGTGCCCGTCTTGTCAGCCTCAATCTCGTTCAAGATCTTCATGGCTTCGATGATGCAGATGGTCTCGCCTTCTTTGACTTGGCTGCCTATTTCTACAAAAGCCTTTGAGCCTGGGCTCGATGAGCGGTAGAAAGTGCCCACCATAGGGGACTTGACGGTGTGGCCTGTTGCGGCCTCTGGCTCAGGAGCAGGCGGTGCAGCCACGGGCGCGGCAACCGCCGCCTGCGCAGCAGCGGCAGGTGCAGCCACCGAAGTGACGACAGCCATTGGAGTTGGAGCACTCTTGACAATTCTGACCTTGCCTTCTGCCTCGGTGATTTCGAGTTCAGAGACGTTCGAGTCGGAGACCAGGTCGATCAGCGTCTTGAGTTTTCTCAGATCCATAAATACGTCCTATTTGTTGCGAAAAACCCCTGAATTTACACCAAAAACGCATCTCCTGGAAGTTGACAAACTTCAAAACAAGTGTTCAGGCCCAGTTTTTGACTTCTTCTTCGCTCAAACGTCCAACCTTGCGCTGCTTCACACGACCTTGTGCATCCACCACCACGGTGAAAGGCAAAGCGCCCTCGGTATTTCCCAATGAACGCGCCAGTTCCGAGCCCCCCAAACCGGCCAATCCAATCGGATAGGTGACCGGGAATTGATCTAAAAATCGACGTACCTGACTCGGTTGGTCAATGGCCAAACCAATCACTTGCCAACCTTTAGATGAATTTTCACGGAAGAAGGCATCCAATAAAGGCATTTCCTCAACACAAGGCGGACACCACGTGGCCCAAAAATTGACCACCAGTCCAGCACCCTGGTAATCGGACAACCTCAGGCGCTGCCCCCCAGGGCGACGAAACTCAGAGTCCCACAAGA
This sequence comes from Comamonadaceae bacterium, assembly GCA_947447235.1. Taxonomy (GTDB): domain Bacteria; phylum Pseudomonadota; class Gammaproteobacteria; order Burkholderiales; family Burkholderiaceae_C; genus Limnohabitans. The sequence continues at coordinate 3,381 of CANFJA010000015.1, read as the reverse complement.
CATTCAACTCCGCACTGGCTTGTCCTGCCAAGCCCTGGTGTCGCCAAGCCAGTCCAGCCCCAGTCAGGCCTGCCACAGCCGCCACCCCAGCATACAGAGCGCGCCGCCTTGGTGTATTCATCGTCATTCAACTTCCTTGATTAATCTTTTAAGTGCCGCCAAATCACCACGATAACTCCGACCATGTACATCTGGTTTCAAGGCGCCACGCAGGTCATCATGGTCGTAAATCATCAAATGCACCAAGGTGCGCTGGCTCAAACCAGGACACGGGCAGACCACGCTCAAGGCGTCCACGGTCTCGCCATGAAAGCCTTGAACTGTGCTGACTTCGTAGCGAACCTGGTGGTCAATGAGCCGAATTTCAGCCGATTTGGGATCATCACAAAACAACTGCAGATAAATATCAGACAAACCAGTGGCTGTGCCGCGCCACACTGCACCGCTGAGATGCGGTCTGAATTCAGCCAAGCGCACCATCCAAACCCCCGCCAGTTGTCGCAAAGCAGCCAACTCAGCCGGCTGGGTGTCGGCACAAAACACGTCGATGTAGTCGCGCACCTCGTCTTCCACCAGATCGTTGCCTGGCAAAGCCGTGCGCGCAGGCAGGCCCATCTGTTTGACGGCGCGCCGTTTGGCCATGCCGTACTCCAAACCTTCTTCCACCACCATGCGGGCGGCAGTTGCGGCGATCTCTTGCGACAAACTGTTCATAAGTGACGCATTGTCCCCCACCTAAAATCCCCGGATGCACATACACATCTTAGGAATTTGCGGCACCTTCATGGGCGGGCTGGCAGCGCTCGCGCGTGAGGCTGGACACCAAGTCACCGGCTGCGACGCCGGGGTTTATCCGCCCATGAGCGACCAACTGCGCAGCCTGGGCATTGAGCTGATCGAAGGCTTTGGCGCCGACCAAATGCGGCTCAAGCCCGATGTGTTCGTGATTGGCAACGTGGTCTCGCGGGTACGACTGGCAAACGGTGGCCCTAAATTTCCGTTGATGGAAGCCATTTTGGACAGTGGCGCGGCTTACACCAGCGGCCCCCAGTGGCTGGCAGAGCACGTGCTGCACCACCCGAGTCAACCCCGTCATGTGTTGGCTGTGGCCGGGACCCACGGCAAAACCACCACCACCTCCATGCTGGCCTGGATTCTTCAAGCCGCAGGACTGGAGCCCGGCTTTTTGGTCGGCGGCGTGCCCATGAACTTTGGCACCTCGGCCCGTTTGGGCCGCTTGAGCAGCCCAGCAGATGTGGCTGCGACCCGCCGCACGCCTTTCGTGATTGAAGCTGACGAGTACGACACGGCGTTCTTTGACAAGCGCAGCAAGTTTGTCCACTACCGTCCGCGCACGGCCATTTTGAACAACCTCGAATTCGACCACGCGGACATCTTTGACAACTTAGGCGCCATTGAACGCCAGTTCCACCATTTGGTTCGCACCGTCCCAGCCAGTGGGCGCGTGGTGGTCAATGCCGATGAAGACAGCTTAGGCAGGGTCTTGACCCAAGGGTGCTGGAGCGAGGTCGCCAAATTCGGTGCGCATGCAGCCGAGTTGTCATCCAGCGGTTGGGCGATCCAAGGCGAACCCAACCACTTTGGCGTGCGCCACAACGGCGAAGAAGTGGGTCGCGTGCAGTGGGATATCACCGGCGTGCACAACCAGCTCAACGCCTTGGCCGCCATTGCAGCGGCCGAGCATTTGGGTGTGGCACCGGCGCAAGCAGCGGCCTCGCTCACCGACTTTCAAAACGTGCGCCGCCGCATGGAAGTGCGTGGCAAAGTGCCACGCTCGGGCGGCGACCTCACGGTCTACGACGACTTTGCCCATCACCCCACCGCCATTCGCACCACGGTCGACGGCTTGCGCCGCAAGGTGGGGCCCAAGGCACGCATCTTGGCGGTGTTCGAACCGCGCAGCAACACCATGAAACTCGGCACCATGAAGTCGCAGCTGCCTTGGAGTTTGGAAGATGCCAATTTGGCGTTTTGTCATTCAGGCGGCTTGGATTGGAACGCCGCAGAAGCACTCCAGCCCATGGGCGCTCGGGCTAATGTAGGTGCCACTGTGGATGAGGTGATTGCTCAAGTGGTCGCCGCGGCCCAGCCGGGCGACCACGTGCTGTGCATGAGCAATGGCGGCTTTGGCGGCATTCACGCCAAGTTGTTGGCTGCCTTGGCCCAATAACTCAGTGACGCGCTAAACAATGGCTTCTCAAGCCTTGCGACGCGCAGCCACCGCTTGAGACAACACATCCAACGATATGAGCGAGTCGTTCCAATCCAAGCATGCATCGGTGATGCTCTTGCCATATTCCAGCTTGGACACATCGTCCTTGCCTGGGGTGAACTTTTGCGCACCGCCATGAATGTGGCTTTCAATCATCACACCAAAGACTTGGTGTGAGCCGGCGCTGATTTGCTCGGCAATGTCACGCGCCACCACCAGCTGACGCTCGTGCTGCTTGCTGCTGTTGGCGTGACTGCAGTCCACCATCAAGCTGGCTGGCAACTTGGCTTTGGTCAACTCTTCGCACGCAGCCGTCACACTGGCGGCATCGTAGTTGGGCGCTTTGCCGCCGCGCAAAATCACGTGGCAATCTTTGTTGCCCTTGGTTTGCACAATCGCCACTTGACCATTCTTGTGAACTGACAAAAAGTGATGCGCCCCTGCTGCTGCCTGGATCGCATCGGTGGCAATTTTGATGTTGCCATCGGTGCCGTTCTTAAACCCAATCGGCGCCGAAATCCCCGAGGCCAATTCACGGTGCACTTGGCTCTCGGTGGTGCGCGCACCAATCGCACCCCAGGAAATCAAGTCGCCAATGTATTGCGGGCTGATCGCATCCAAAAACTCACTGCCTGCGGGCAGGCCCAAGCGGTTGATCTCTATCAGCAGCTGTCGTGCAATGCGCAAGCCCTCGTCGATGCGGTAGCTCTCATCCAAGTACGGGTCGTTGATCAGCCCTTTCCAGCCCACAGTCGTGCGTGGTTTTTCAAAGTACACGCGCATCACAATCTCTAGCGTGTCGGCGTATTTCTCGCGCAAGGGCTGCAAACGACGTGCGTAGTCAATCGCTGCTGCGGGGTCGTGAATCGAGCACGGGCCAATCACCACCAACAAGCGGTCATCGCTGCCGCGCATGATGTTGTGAATGGTTTTGCGCGTCGAAGTGATGAGCGCTTCAACAGGCGTTCCCTGGATGGGGAAGAAGCGAATCAAATGTTCGGGAGGAGGCAGCACGGTGATGTCCTTGATACGTTGATCGTCGGTTTGACTGGTGTTTTCAACGTAGCTTGAATAACTTGTGTTCGATTTCATGGTCGCGTCCTAAAAAAAAACCGCCGGTGGTTCCGGCGGTTGGTTTGGGAGTTCAG
>CANFJA010000014.1 GCA_947447235.1 Comamonadaceae bacterium | reverse complement strand
TCACGATCACGCCAAAGTGCGTCAAGAACATGGCGTAGGCGCTGTCGACCAAGACATGGCCTGCGCGCTGGAGTTGGAAGCGGGCCAGACGGGGTGCATTCAAGCTGGCGTAGGCAATCACCAAGGTGAACAACAAGGCCAAGGCCAAGCGCACCCGTGGCGCCGCCCACAGTGACTCTTCACCCAACAACAGCACAGCGCCCAGCACCAGTTGGTCAAAGCTCGAGCGATGCGCCCATGCGGCCAGCACGCCCAAGCCATAAGCGGCGAAGAAGTAAATGGCCCAGTTGTCCAAACTCTCAAAGCGGTTAAAGCCCCACATCGACGCCACCGTCAGCGCCGCCACACCGAGTGACAAGGCGCGGTCTGACTTGAACCAAAACGCCATCAACACCAACAGGGCATACAGCTGAAAGTCGGCGGCTACGTACCACACGCCAACGGACAAGGCCGGAACATCCAGCACCGATTGCAGCAAGCTCAGGTGTGCCAAGACGCTGTGCAGATTGGGCGCATCGACCAGCCAATCGCCGGAAATGAAGGGTTGCAGCAACCACACCAAGCTGGTGACCCAGCACAGCGCAAGCACAAAGCCCGGCATCAAGCGCAGGTAGCGGCGTTGAATCAAGGCGATGGGATGGTGTTGGTCACGGCGACCGGTGATGGATTGCGCCGCCAAAAAACCGCCAATCACCAAAAACACCTGGACAGCCAAGCGCGCATCCAAGTACAGATGCTCAACCAACGAAGGCCACACGCTGCGAACCGCCTCGGCCATCGGGCCATAGGCCGAAAAATGGTGCAGCACGATCAGCTGGGCGGCCAGCAGTTTCAACAAATCGATGACAAAGGAACGGGAGCGGTGGGCAGACATAAGCCGAAGATTTTAATGGCTTTCCCTGAGAGCCCATGGGGCTCAGTTTCTGGCTTGTTGTCGAACGCCGATGACCAGAGGACAAGGCACGCTGCCGTCTTTGTCGCGTGGCAATGTTTCGAGTTTGATAAAGGCTTTGACCACCGCTTCATCCCAGGCCGGATTGGCGCTGGGCTTGGCAATGCGAGGTGTGCCTGTGATCATGCCGTTGGGCGCGCATTTGACTTCTATGTCGACGAGGTAGGGGGTGGTGTCCCCGGTGAAGGTGATTTTGGGATAAAGCAGTGTTTGGATGCGGGCACCGTAGCTGTCAGACGGGCCCGCAGAACGCAGTGCAGAACCTGTGGCGTTTTCGCCGCCCGTTGCGCCTGCCAAGCCCGCGATGCGTTTCATGTTGTCGTTGCGAATGGCCTCGAGTTTCTTCGCGTCCTCTGCGGCTTGCTTGGCTTCTTTTTGCGCTTGAAGTTTTTTGGCTTCTTTGTCTTTGCGCTCTTTCTCTTTGCGTTCTTCGGCACGCTTGGCTTCGAGTTGGCGCTTGTCTTCTTCGGCTTTGAGCTTGGCTTTCTTCTCGTCGGCTTTCTTTTGCTCGGCCTTTTTCAGCTCGGCTTTGTTGAGCTCTTCTTGCCGGCGTTCAGCGTCTTTGGCCTGTTGCAGCTTTTTCTCATCGTCGAGTTGTTTGCGTTTCTTCGCCAAGGCAATGTCGGCCTCACGGTCTGGCGCAGGCGGTGGCGGTTTGACCACTTCTTTCGGTGCCGGGGGGGGCGGCGGAGGTGGTGGCGCTTCTGCCTCGACCAACTTGGGTGCTGCAGCCACCGGCACGGCCGACCACAACTCGGCCTCGGCCGACAGGGGCGTGTCTTGGTTCCACTGAATGCCCGCCGTCAGCGCCACCAGCAGCAAACCATGCACAAACAAGGCGAGCGTGAACGAACGTCCCGTTCCCGGTGGCGGCGGAGGGGCGAATTCGAGGTGCTGGGCTTGGGCGCTCATGGTCGGCTGCGTGGGACGGTGTTCAGTCCACCAGTTGCACGGCCAAACCCACCCGCTGCACGCCAGCGCGTTGCAAGGTGTCCATGGCCTTGACCACGGTCTCGTACTTGATGGAGCGGTCGCCCGTGATCACCACCGGGCCTTGCGCCACCTCACCTTGCAGTTGGCGCACATCACGGGCCAGCATCTCCAGAGAGCTGCTGCGTGTGGCCACTGTGGTACCGGTGCTCTTGAGGGTGATCTTTTCGTCTTTGTTGATTTCGACGTGGATCACTTGGTCGGGCACCGTGGCGGCTTTGCCCACAGTGGGCAGGTCGATCACGCTGGGCGAGATCAGCGGCGCCGTGACCATGAAGATGATCAGCAGTACCAACATCACGTCGATGAACGGCACCATGTTGATCTCGTTCATGGTGCGGCGGCCTCGGCCGGAGCGGGGAGCGATAGACGCCATGTGCGGGCCTTTGAACTCAGTGCGCCAGCGTGGTGGCGCTGACGTTGCGCTGCAAGATGTTGGAGAACTCTTCAATGAAGGTCTCCAGCTTGATCGACACACGGTCGATGTCACGTGAAAAACGGTTGTAGGCCAACACGGCAGGAATGGCGGCAAACAAACCAATGGCGGTGGCCACCAAGGCTTCGGCAATGCCCGGCGCCACTTTGGCCAGCGTCACTTGCTGCATGCCGGCCAAGCCGGTGAAGGCGTGCATGATGCCCCACACCGTGCCAAACAAGCCCACATAGGGCGAGACCGAACCGACCGAGGCCAGCAAAGACAGGTTGGACTCGATGGCGTCCATCTCGCGCTGGTAGCTCGCGCGCATGGCGCGGCGGGCACCATCCATCAGCGCGCTGCTGTCGTTGATACGGCGTTCGCGCAGTTTTTGGTATTCGCGCATGCCGCTGGCAAAAATGCGCTCCATCGGGCCGGAGAGCTTGGCGTTTTTGGCCGCCGAGGCAAACAGCTCGTTCAAGCTGGTGCCCGACCAGAACTCGCGTTCGAACTCGTCATTGAGGGCATGCACGCGCTTGAGCGAAATGAGTTTGCGAAAAATGGCAGTCCAGCTGGTGATGGACACGCCCATCAGCAACAGCACCACGGCCTGGACCACCCAACTGGCGTTGAGCAACAAATGGACGATGGAAAAGTCTTGTGTCATGTCAGGCGTTCCAATACAGAAGGGGGAATTCTCGCAGGCTTGAGGGTGGCGGCATCGACCCAACCAATGCGGATCGTGCCCTCGCACAACAGGGTTTCACCGCACCAAGCCTGTTGGGCAATCACCAAGCTGGCGCGCCCAGGCACGGACAAGCGCGCAGTCACGCGCAACAAGTCGTCGAGCTGCGCCGGGCGGTGGTATTGGATGCTGGTTTCACTCACCACAAACATGCCGCCAGTGGCTTGTCGCAAGGCGTGTTGTTCCACGCCCAGGGCACGCAACCACTCGGTGCGTGCGCGCTCAAAAAATTTGAGGTAGTTGGCGTAAAACACAATGCCACCGGCATCGGTGTCTTCCCAGTACACCCGCACAGGGTGTTCAAACACGGTGGTGTGGGATGTGCTGTGAGTCATCGCTGTTTAGCCCAGCAGGTGTTGCAAACGGGTCACGGCAACGCGCAGCTCAGGCAGCGAGCGGGCGGTTGAAAAGCGCACAAAGCGCGAGGTGTCGGCCTGGCCAAAGTCGCGTCCCGGCGCGCAGGCGATGTTGGCGCGCTGCAGCACTTCAAACGCAAAGTCCCAACTGCCTTGAACGCCCAGTTTGTCGCAAGCGGCGCTGCAATCGGCCCAAGCGTAAAACGCCCCGTCGGGCATCACCGGCACGGTCAGGCCCAACTGATTCAGGGCCGGCACAAAGAAATCGCGCCTGGCTTTGAACTCTGCGCGACGGCGCTCGTACTCGGCCAGGCTGTCGGCTTCAAAGCAGGCCAGCGCGGCATGCTGCGCCACAGTGCTGGGGCAAATGAACAGGTTTTGCGCCAAGCGCTCGACCACCGGGACCAAGGCCTCGGGCACCACCATCCAGCCCAAGCGCCAGCCGGTCATGCTGAAGTACTTGGAGAAGCTGTTGATGCTGATGATCTGATCGTCCAGCGCCAAGGCGGTGTGGCCGAACGCGTCGTCGTAGCTCAGGCCCAAATAAATTTCGTCAATCAACGTCACACCCCCGCGTTGCGACACCTCGGCATGGATGTCGCGCAAAGCGTGCGGGTGGATCGATGTGCCGGTGGGGTTGGAGGGCGACGCCAGCAGCACGCCACGGGTGTGCGCATTCCAGTGCTCGCGCACCTGCGCTGCATTGAGCTGAAAGCGGTCGGCGGCGGTGGTGGGCACCAGCACAGCGCGGCCTTCTGCCGCACTCACAAACTGGCGGTTGCAGGGGTAGCTGGGGTCGGGCATCAGCACCTCGTCGCCTGCTTCGATCAGGGCCAGGCAGGCCAACTGCAAAGCCGCCGAAGCACCGGCTGTGATGACGATGCGGCTGGCCGGGATGTGCACGCCAAAACGCTGGCTGTACCAGTTGCTGATGCGTTCGCGCAAAGCGCCTAGCCCCAAGGCTGCGGTGTATTGGGTGTGGCCGTCGTGCAGGGCACGCACGGCGGCTTCTTGCACCAAGGGTGGGGCGGTGAAGTCGGGCTCGCCAATGCTCAGGTACACCATCGCCGGGTCGGTGGGCCCCAGGGTGGCGGCGCGCTCGGCAGCCGCCTTGGCGACTTCCATCACATAAAAAGGCTCAATCCGCTGGGCGCGCTGGGCGATCTTCATCTGGCCTTGCCGTTGTTCCGATCGGCCTGCACTTCGAGGGCGCGCAGTTGCGGTGCCAGGCCGTTGAGCACGGCGTTGACGTACTTGTGGCCATCGGTGCCACCGAACGATTTGGCCAGTTCGATGTATTCGTTCAATACCACGCGCCAAGGCACATCGATGCAGTGCTGGAACTCGTACACACCCATCCACATCACGGCGTGTTCGATGGGGGAGATTTCTTCCAGCTTGCGGTCGAGCAAGGGCACGATCAAGGCGTCGAGTACTTCGCGCTGTTCCACGCAGCCGTACAGCAGCGCGTCGTAGTGGGCCGAATCGGATTTGTGAAAACCACTCAGGTCACGGGTGAACACATCGATGTCGGCCGCCTCGTTGCGGCCCACCAAAAATTGGTACAGGCCTTGCAAAGCGAATTCACGCGCGCGGCTGCGGCCCGACTTGGCCGAACTTTTGCGTGGGGCTTTGGCGTCGACTGGGGCGGCTTCAGGCGTCGGGGCTGACTCGGGCGTGACGGTGTCCGTCATCATGCGAGTTGCTCCAGCAACAAGGCCATTTCTACGGCCACCCGTGCGGCGTCGCGGCCTTTGTCGGTTTGACGCGCCACGGCTTGCTCGAGGTTTTCGGTGGTCAAAATCGCGTTGGCAATGGGCACGTGGTAGTCCATGCCCACGCGGGTCACGCCGGCGCCTGACTCGTTGGCCACCAGCTCGAAGTGGTAGGTCTCGCCGCGGATGATGCAGCCCAAGGCGATGAGTGCGCTGAAGGGCTCGGGGTCTTCAATTTGCGCCAGCGCAGCCAGGGCGAGGGGCACTTCCAGTGCGCCGGGCACTTGTACCAGGGTGATGCGGTCATCGGCCACACCCATGGCCTTGAGTTCGGCCACGCAGGCTTCGCGCAAGGTGTGGGTGATGTCTTCGTTGAAGCGGGCTTGGACGATGCCAATTTTCAGGCTGCTGCCGTCCAAGGTGGGGGTGCTGGCGAGGTTGGAGACAAACATGTCAGGGGTTCCTTGAGACTTATTCTTTGGCCAGATAGCCGACGATTTCCAGGCCATAGCCGGTCATGCTGGGCATGCGGCGTGGGTTGCCCAACAGGCGCATCTTGTGCACGCCGCAGTCACGCAAAATTTGCGCGCCCACGCCGTAGCTGCGCAAGTCCATGCGGCCCCGCTCTGGGCCATGGGCCGAGCGGGCGGTGCCGTCAAACTGGGCCAGCAACTGCTCGCCGCTTTCGCCGCAGTTGAGCAACACCACCACGCCTGCGCCTTCTTGGGCAATGCGTTGCAGGCTCGTATCCAAGCCCCAGGAGTGCATGACCCGGTGGGGCTCGAGCGCGTCGAGCACCGACAAGGGCTCGTGCACGCGGGCCAGCACGTCTTGTTCAGCCTTCCAGCTGCCTTTGACCAGGGCCATGTGCACGGCACCGTTGGTCATGTCTTTGTAGGCATTGGCGGTGAACTCGCCGTGTGCTGTGTTCAGCGGGCGGCTGCCCACTTTTTGCACCAGCGACTCGGTGCGGCTGCGGTGGGCAATCAGGTCGGCGATGGTGCCGATCTTCAGGCCGTGCTCGGCTGCAAATAACTGCAAGTCGGGCAGACGCGCCATGGTGCCGTCGTCTTTCATGATTTCGCAAATCACCGAGGTGGGCGAACAACCGGCCATCGCCGCCAGGTCGCAACCGGCTTCGGTGTGGCCGGCGCGCATCAGCACGCCGCCGTCCACCGCTTGCAGCGGAAACACGTGGCCGGGTTGCACCAGGTCGCTGGGTTGCGTGTTTTTGGCCACGGCCACTTCGATGGTGCGGGCGCGGTCAGCGGCTGAAATGCCGGTGGTCACGCCCTCGGCGGCTTCGATCGACACCGTGAACGCGGTGCTGTAGACCGTGCCGTTGCGCGCTGCCATGGGCGGCAGCTTTAAAAATTCACAACGCTCGCGGGTCAGCGTGAGGCAAATCAGGCCACGGCCAAAACGCGCCATGAAGTTGATGGCCTCGGGCGTGACATGGTCGGCGGCGAGCACCAAGTCGCCTTCGTTTTCGCGGTCTTCTTCGTCCACCAAAATGACCATGCGGCCAGCTTTCAGCTCGGCCACGATGTCTTCCACGGGGGAGATGGCCACGGGGGTCAAGGCGGTTGTCATTGGGGGGCTTTCAAGGTGGCGTCCACGCGCAGCATGCGTTCAACGTAACGCGCCACGGTGTCAATTTCAAGGTTCACCGTGCTGCCTGCTTGCAGGCTGCCGAGGGCGGTGTTCTCAACGGTGTGAGGAATGAGGTTGATGCTGATTTCTGAACCGCGCAGACCCAGGGGTCCCGCGGCATCGAAGAAGTCTTGCACCTGGTTGACCGTCAGGCTCACGCCGTTGACGGTGATCGAGCCTTTGTAGGCCAGGTACTTGGCCAGCTCGGGCGGCGCCATGATGCGCAGCTCCCAGCTTTCACCCACGCGCTCAAAGAGGCTGACTTGGCCGATGCCGTCCACATGGCCGGACACGATGTGTCCGCCCAAGCGGTCGTGGGCCCGCAAGGCTTTTTCGAGGTTGACGCGCCCGAGCTGCGCCAAGCCGCTGGTGCGGGCCAGCGATTCGGCCGAGATGTCAATCGTGAATTGGTGGTGGAGGGGGTCAAACGTGGTGACGGTCATGCAAGCGCCGTTCAAAGCGATGCTGTCACCCAAGCCCACGTCGTCGAGGTACCCGGCAGGGGCCTCGATGGTGAGGCGCTTGCCATGGTTTAAAGAGCTTCCCAGGTCGTGAACTGCGGTGATGCGCCCCACGCCGGTGATGATTCCGGTGAACATCCTGCTATTTTCGCAGGTTTATCGGGCCTTATCGCCGGACTCTGGCCAATATCCTTAGATCGGGGCCGATTTGTGTGACCTCATGGAAGTCCAGGCTCAGAGCCTCTTGCAGATTTGACAAGGGTCCCAGCTTGCTCATGCCCCGTCCTTCACCGATCAACAAAGGCGCCAGGTACACCAGCAGCTCGTCGACCAGCCCGGCGCGCAGCAGCGAGCCGTTGAGTTTGTGGCCGGCCTCTACATGCAGCTCGTTGACGCCGCGTTGCGCCAAGTCGCGCAGCATCTGGGTCAAATCCACCTTGCCGGAGGCGTCGCTCAAGCAGGTCACGCTGGCGGCTTGGGCCTCCAAGGCGCGGCGTTTCTCGGCGTTGTCTTGCGCGGCATAAAACCACAGCGGGCGTTGTGGGCCAAACAGCTTGGCATTCAAGGGCGTTTCCAAGCGGCTGTCGACCACCACCAAGCTGGGTTGGCGCGGCGTGGCGACGGCGCGCACATCCAATTGCGGGTCGTCCTCCAGCACGGTGCCAATGCCGGTCAGTACGGCGCAGGCACGCGCGCGCCAGGCGTGGCCGTCTTGGCGCGCGGCCTCGTGGGTGATCCATTGGCTGACGCCATTTGTCAATGCGGTTTGGCCGTCGAGCGAGGCGGCGATTTTCATGCGCACCCAGGGCATGCCGTGCTGCATGCGTTTGAAAAAACCGATGTTGAGTTCGCGTGCTGCATCGGCCATCAGCCCCACGTCCACCTGCACGCCTGCGGCGCGCAAACGCGCCACGCCTTGGCCCGCCACCTGGGGGTTGGGATCTTGCAGGCTGGCCACCACGCGCTGGATGCCGGCTTGAACCAGCGCATCGCAACACGGGCCAGTGCGGCCTTGGTGGCTGCACGGCTCCAGCGTCACATACGCCGTGGCCCCTTGGACGCTGTGGCCCCGTGCCCGAGCATCGCGCAAGGCCATGACCTCGGCGTGGGCATGACCCGCCGCTTGGGTGTGGCCGCTGCCCAGCACCTCGCCATCGGCGTGGGTGATGACGCACCCAACCCGTGGGTTGGGAGAGGTGAGGTACAGCGCCTGTTCGGCCAAGGCCAAGGCCTGGGCCATGTGGGCGGTGTCGGTGGGAGAGAACATGCGTCAATTATCTGTGCAGGTGGGGGCTCAACCTGTGTGGGGGCATCTGCAACGGCTGTTCGACGCTGGTGTGCGTGCTGCATGGCGCTGGCTTGAATCCTTCAACGCCCCCAGCACTGCGCGGGGCTGAGGGTCGCCTTGAGCACGCTGCGCACGCCGGTGTGCGTGAGCGTGAAGCTGCCACAGGCGTCGCTCACCTGCGGGCCAATCGGGGTGGCGGTGAGGGTGAAGCTCTGCGCGCTGCTGGTGATGCTCAGTTGGTAGCGCAGGCCTTCGGCTTGCAGCACGCTGGCGGGCACGTCGGACGGTGCAGGGTAGTTGCCGTTGGCGCTGGCAGCACGCTCGAGCCAATGGGCGGCTTGCAGCAAGGCGGTGCGGGCTTGGGCGCGTTGGCTGCGCTGCAGCAGTTGCTGGTAGTTGGGCCAGGCCCAGCCCACCAGCACAGCGATGCAGGCCAGGACGATCAACAGCTCTACCAGGCTAAAGCCGGGTTGTGCTGCATGCGCACGGGCTTGAGGACGAGGAGGAGGCGTTGGTCTTGTCATGTGCACTCGCATGTTCATGGGTGGTGGGGCACCCGTTGGCGGGTGATACGTTGGACGTTGTGTGGTTGGCCGGTCAGTCGGCCAACAGCTGCCAGCTGTGCCAGGTTCCTCCGCTGATGTTGCCCGGCACGTGGCTGGCGGGTGCCGACCACAGGGCTTGCAAGACCACGGCTGTGCCCGGCAGAACACCGCGGGCCAGCACGGTGATGCGGTACACAAAGGGGGCGCTGGGGTTGAGAGGCAAGGCATCGACCAACACCTCCACCCAATACCAAGTGGTGTTGGTGCCATAGGGCGTGTCGTCAGCGCTCAGCGGCCACGCGGCGGCGCTCATGGTTTGCCATGCACTGGCGCTGCGCGTGGGCGCACCATCAGGCGCGCAGATGCCACTTGCACAGGCTTGGGCACCTAAGCGCAGGCGCAAGGTGTCACGCTCGCTCAAGGTGGTGGGAAAGAACGCGTGGGTTTGCGCGTCGTTGCCGGGCGTGTGGCGTGGGTTGGCGTTGCCTTGCGCATCGGTGGCAGCCCCCAAGATGTCTTGCACGGCCAAAGGCAGGGCCGCTTCGGCGCTGTGTTGGGTGCGCAGCAAGTCGGCTTCGGCATTGAGCAACCATTCGGTGGTGCTCAGGTTGCGCCAAGCCACCAAGGTGGCCAAGCCCACCAGGGCCAGCACGGCCAACACCGTGGGCAAGGCCAAGCCTTGCGGGTGGGGTCTGCGTCCGCCTGCGCGCATGCGGTGCCCCCTCATGGCAGCACGCCCGCATGGTTGCGCAAGGTGACTGTGCGGCGCAGCACCCGGCGACCCAAGCCATCTGCCGCCACGGTCTCGCCCTGGCAACCCAGGCTGGCGGTGTTGCGTGTGGCATGGGGCTGGTTGCTGACCCAACGCATGCACACCTCAATCGCCAGCACTTGGCCCATGTCACGCACTTGGGCGGCCGTGACCCATTGCAAGGTCTGGTTGGCACTGGCTTGGGCGTAGCGCACTTGCAGGTCTTCGACACCTTCTGCCAAAGCTTGGTAGCTGCCCCCGCTCAGGCGCACATCTTTGCAGGTGAGTTCTTTTTTGGTGTTGAGTTGGTAGTTGTTGAGCACCAATGCGTCGCTGCCGGTGTGGTTGCCTTGGCAGTCAGTGGGGCTCAGGCTGTGCCAGTGACCCAAACTGAGGGTGTCGCTGCGGGCGCCGTGCGTGCCTTGTACATCGGGCTGGCTGCTGTCATGCGGCGGTGTGCGTTGCACCCGTTGGCCGTCGGCGGCGGTGCTGACTTTGGCGCCGCCCGCCCTTTGTGCGTGTGCACGCAGATTGCGTAAGGCGGCACGGGCGTTGTGGTGCAGCGCGTCCACCGCGTCAAAGGCCGCCCAGGACTGACGGGCGATGTTGTAGCTGGCCACGGCCGACAGCACCACGCCCAAGCTGACGGCCAAACCGATCAGCAACTCAGGCAAGGTGTGGCCGTGTGTTCGCAAGGTGCTCACCAAGAGGGCCGAAACAACAAGCGCCAGCAACTCATGGCGGCGGGACAGCTGGGGCTGCCCCAAGCCGTGTCGGTGCGGTAACTTTCGCTGTTGTCGCGCCATGCCACCTGTACACCCCACCAACCGGCTGGGCCGGTGAGGGCGAACACAGCCGCATCGCCCTCGGGCAACTGGGTGCTCAGTGCTTGCTGCAGTTGCGCCATGTCCCACAGGGCCAAATCGCTGCGGCTGCAGGCCAAGGCGGCGCAGTCAGGTGCGCCGCCAACTGCGTCACCTCCCCAGCTGCGGCTGTAGCGCAGCACTTGAGTCGGGTTGAGACGCATGCGCTCGGCCAGGTCGTCAGCCAAACCCATGGCCATGCTGCGGTTGACTTGCTGGCGCTGGGTCTGCAAGCCCAGTTGTTGCAGCCACAACAAAGCCAACACGCCAGAGGCCAACAGCAGCAGTGCAACCAGTGCTTCTAAAAGGGCGACGCCTCTTGCTCGGCGGCTCAGCTGCATGTGGCCCCTGAGACCACGCGAATGCGACTTGCATTGTTGAGGCACAGTGCATAGGCCACATTCAAGCTGGGGGTGCGCGCGCTCACGGTCCATCGCTCGCCCACGCCGCCCAAGTCGCCTTGAGCGCTGATGGCCAGTGCGCTGGTCTTGGTGTAGGTCACGGACAAGGGCGTGTGCAGGGGCGTGACCTGCATGGTTTGACTGCCGTCGGCGAGTTGCAGTTGCCAGCCACAACTCCAGTCAGAGCCAGCGCTGGTGGCCCAGCTGCAATCGCTCAAACGGGTCAGGCGCAGGGCTTGTCCAATTTGAAGGGCGCGCACGCGGGCGCTTTGCAAGTCATTCAAGAGCAGGTCACGGGCCAACTCGACACGACCCCGCTCGAGCACGCGTTGCATGCTGGGCACGGTGAGCAGGGCCAGCGAACTGAGCACCGTCAATACCAGCGTTAATTCGACCAAGCCAAAGCCTTGGTGTGTGTGCTTGTGTGAATGAAAAATGCCCAGCGTTTGCATGCAGCAAATGCTAGGCAATCACGGTGAGGCGGCCAAGGGCCGATGCTCGAAAACTATTTGCGAACCTCGTCGACCAAGCTCTTGAAGTCGTCGATGTCTTCAAAGCTGCGGTACACGCTGGCAAAGCGGATGTAGGCGACTTTGTCGAGTTTTTTCAACTCGCGCATGACGAGTTCGCCGATGCGGGTGGAGGGGACTTCGCGCACGCCGAGGCTGAGCAGCTTTTCTTCGATGCGCTCAATCGCGTTGTCGACCTGCTCGGTGCTGACGGGGCGTTTGCGCAAGGCCAGGCTCATGGAGTCGAGCAGTTTGTGACGTTGGTACTCGATGCGGCGTCCGTCTTTTTTGACGATGTTGGGAAAGCTCACATCGATGCGCTCGTAGGTGGTGTAGCGCTTTTCGCAGGCGCCACATTGGCGGCGGCGGCGGATGGAGTCGCCGTCTTCAGACATGCGCGTTTCGACCACTTGAGTTTCAAGGTGACCGCAGAAGGGGCATTTCATGGGGTGTTGTCTCGCTTTGGTTTGTTGGCGATTGTGCTTGTGCTGGGCGCGCTGTGCCCATCGCCCCTGCAGTTTCCGGCGCGAAATCTTCACGCCAGAAACAAACTCAACGGTAGACCGGAAAGCGGCTGGTCAAGGCATGGACCTTGGCACGCACGGCCGCGATGTTGGCTTCGTCGTGCGGGTTGTCCAACACGTCGGCAATCAGGTTGGCCGTCATGCGCGCTTCCTCGTCCTTGAAACCACGCGTTGTCATGGCGGGGGTGCCAATGCGCACGCCGCTGGTGACGAAAGGTTTTTCGGGGTCGTTGGGGATGGCGTTCTTGTTGATCGTCATGTGGGCGGCGCCCAAGGCGGCTTCGGCTTCTTTGCCGGTGATCTTCTTCGAGCGCAGGTCCACCAACATCACGTGACTTTGTGTGCCGCCGCTGACGATGCGCAGGCCGCGTTGCGTCAGCGTCTCGGCCACGATGCGGGCGTTGGTGATGACTTGCTGTTGGTAAGCCTTGAACTCAGGCGCCATGGCTTCTTTGAACGCCACAGCTTTGGCCGCGATGACGTGCATCAGTGGGCCGCCTTGCAGGCCAGGGAAGATGGCGCTGTTGATGGCTTTTTCGTGCTCGGCCTTCATCAAGATGATGCCGCCACGTGGGCCGCGCAGGCTCTTGTGGGTGGTGGAGGTCACCACATCGGCGTGGGGCACGGGGTTGGGGTAGACGCCAGCGGCGATCAAGCCGGCGTAGTGGGCCATGTCGACCAAGAAGATGGCGCCCACGTCTTTGGCCACTTTGGCAAACCGTGCGAAGTCAATGTGCAGGCTGTAGGCGGAAGCACCGGCGATGATGAGTTTGGGCTTGCTCTCGTGGGCCTTTTTCTCCATCGCGTCGTAGTCAATTTCTTCCTTGTCGTTCAGGCCGTAGGACACCACGTTGAACCACTTGCCACTCATATTGAGCGCCATGCCGTGGGTCAGGTGACCGCCTTCGGCCAGGCTCATGCCCATGATGGTGTCGCCCGGCTTCAAGAAAGCCAAGAACACCGCTTCGTTGGCCGAGGCGCCGCAATGCGGCTGCACGTTGGCAGCTTCGGCGCCAAAGATGTGTTTGATGCGGTCAATGGCGAGTTGCTCGGCCACGTCCACGTGTTCGCAGCCGCCGTAGTAGCGCTTGCCGGGGTAGCCTTCGGCGTATTTGTTGGTGAGCTGCGAGCCTTGGGCTTGCATGACGGCGGGCGAGGCGTAGTTCTCACTGGCGATCAACTCAATGTGGTGTTCTTGGCGCGCGTTTTCAGCTTGGATGGCGGCCCACAGTTCGGGGTCGGTCTGTTCGATCAAGATGTTGCGGTGGTACATGCTGGCAGTCCTAGTCAAGGTGATCCCGGCGTGCCGACACATCGGCACAGGGCTGCCCAGGCGAACGGCAAAACACCTCAAGGGTTGAGGCTGCGCGCTCCCCAGTGGTCAAAACTCCACGTCAGCGGTGCGGGGCCAAAAGCCCAACACGCCTATCGCCAGTCGCGCGCGGGGCAGAGTTTAGCGTGATTCCTCGTCGTCTTTGGCGGCATCGCGGCCAAAGGGGGTGAGGCGCTGGGCTTTTTCCCACAGGCTCTCCAGACGGGCCGTGGCCGCTTCTGCGGCAGACGATGGGGGTGGCGTGAGTGGCACATGGACGCCTTTGGCCACTTGTTGCAAGCGCCCGTATTCGGACATGACCTTGGCGGCATAGCCCGTGTCTTCTTTGATGTTGGCCGCACCCACATAAAGGCGTAACCCGCCTTCGGTGCTGCCAGCGCGGGTGATGCAGTCCTTGAGCACATTGACGCCTACGCGCAAATTGGCCACGGGGTCAAATGCCGCCAGCGATCCTCCAAAGCCCACGTATTTGTCTTCGTGGACCTTGGTCATCACCTGCATCAAGCCTTGGGCACCGACGGGGCTTTGGGCAAATGGGTTGAAGGCGGATTCGACGGCCATGACTGCCAAGATCAGGGTGGGTTCAATTTGGTTTCGCGGTCCAAGGTCGTAGGCCTCGCTCACCAACGCACTCAGGGGCTCTGGAGCGACCCTGTATTTGCGGCTGAGCCAGTAGGCCAAATAGGCTTGCTGCTTGGGCAAATCACGGGGGTCGGCGGCGGTGGCGCGATCTACCGCATCGGCATCGGTGCTGATGCCCGTGGCGTCGTATTGACGCTCTTGCAACCAGCTGATCAGTTTGGCCTCGGTGACGGCGCGCAGGTCTGGACGCACGCTCAAGGCCACAAAGACAAAGAAAATCGACAAGCCCACCACGGCCATGCTGTTGTGGGTGATGGCAAAAAAACCTTGCGCCACATCGGCCGCGAAAGTTCGCAGTCCTAGCTTGAGTGTGGCTAATAAGGTCATGGGAATAAATTAATCAATAGGTGGCGAGGGAAATTTTAAAGCCTCAGCGACAATGAGGGGATATTTGCTACGAGCCTTACCTGTGAACGATTCTGCCAACAAACACCACGACTTGAATTCTCTAGACGCTTTGACTGGGGGTGCATTCACCGCGCCCACCTCGGGCGACCGCGCTGCGCGCTTGCGCGACTGGTTGGCCAAAGAGCCGGGGGCTGAAGAACTGCAAGCCGTTTTCACCGAAATGAGTCACCGCGACAAAGGGGCCGCCAAGGTCTTGCGTGAAAAGCTCGATGAGTTGCGTCGCGCCAAAGGCCAAGACGCCTTGGCCCAAGAGTGGTTGGCCAAAGGCGAGGTGTTGCGCGATGCCCCACACATCAACATGGCCGACGCCATGGCGTGGCAGCGCGATGCGGCCAAAGCTGGCGCCCCGCTGTCGCGTGAGCCCTTGTCTGGTTTGAAGACGGCATTGGCTGAACGCGTCAAAGCGATCGAAGACTTGCAGCACCAAACCCAAGTTCAGCGCGAGGCTGCGGTCTTGTTGGCGCAGCGCATCGAGGTGCTGTCGACCAAACCTTGGCAAGACGCCCAGGCGCAACGTGCCGGCCTGCAGGCCGACTTAGACCGCTGGGTGGCGCAAGCCCAAGCCTTGGCCGCCGACGCTCAGTGGCCCAGTGTGGACGCTAAGTTTGCCCCCGCTTTGCACACCAGCACCCAACAAGTGCGTGCGGTGTGGACGGCTTTTTCTGAAGCCTTGGCATTGACCGAGGCCGCTGCCGCCGATCCATCGGCGCCTTTGCCAGCGGTGCCTGCTTGGGCCGAACAACTGCGCATGGCGCGTGGCGGAATTGCCCCGACCGTGGCCCCTGCTCCGAAGCCAGACGTGGCGCGGGTCGACCCCACGCGTCAGGTCAAACCCAGCGCAGACAAAGCCCTGATCGACCAAAAACGCTTGGAGTTGGCGCAACAGGCCGAGGCCTTGTTCAAACCCGCGCCCACGCCCAAAGCTGCCAAGCCCGCCGCTGCGAAAGCCCAACAACCGTCTGAGCCCGCTGCGGTTGACGCACTCGCACCCGCGGTGGATGCCCTCGCACCCGCGAGTGCCGAAGATGCCTCGTTCGCCCACCTGCACACAGACGCTGCGTCGCCAGTCGCCGCATCCTCTGAGCCTGAAGCGACCTTGCCCACAGAGTCAATCGCGCATGACCCTGCGCACGAGCCCGCAGTGCCGGCCATGCCCAACGATGCAGCTGCCAGCCAAGTCCCTGCCAGCGATGCGCCAGCCAGCGACGCCCCCCAAGCCGCGTCTCATCCTGAGGCCGATGCTGCCATTGAGCCTGCGACACAAGCCCTCGCCGAGCCTGAGTGGGTGCCCGCCATGGGGGGGCGCAAGATGCAAGAGTCCTTGCGCAATTTGCGTGACGCCTGGAAAAAAATCGACAAAGAAGCCGCCCCCAACCCCGCGTTATGGAAACGTTTTGACGCGGCGTGCAACCGCGCCCACCATGTGGTGGATGCATGGCTGAAAGAAGCCCGTGCGCAAACCGCAGCCCACAAAGCCCAACGCCTGGCCCTGATTGAAGAGCTCAAAGCCTGGGCGGCTGAACACGCCCAAGGCCCGGATTGGAAAGGCGTGGCTCGTCAGCTGCACCAATTCGCCCAACGCTGGCGCGACAGCGGCCACCTGAGCGAAAAGATGTTTGCCGAACTTCAACCTGTGTGGAAAGCTGCCATCCATGCGGCCCATGAGCCACTCGAAGCCGTGCAAAAAGCCAGCTTGGCTCGCCGCCAGGGCCTGATTGCCGAGGCTCAAGCCTTGGGTGCCGCGCCCACACTGCGTATTGATGCAGTCAAAGCCCTGCAACAGCGTTGGCAAGAAGAAGCCCACACCGTGGTGCTCGACCGCAAACAAGAGCAAAAGCTGTGGGACGCTTTCCGCCAGCCGATTGACGAAGCCTTTGCACGCAAGTCGTCGGTGCGCGAGCAATCGCAAGCTGCGCTGACCCCGCACGACCGCGCGGTGCTCGACGCGTCCAAAGCGCTGGAGGCAGCCATTGCCAAAGGTGACGGTGCGCAAATCCGCGCCGCGATGCAGGTGTTGGAGCAAGTCTCACGCGGCGAGTTGCCGCCTGAGCCCGTCAAGCCTGCAGCCCCTGTTGCAGCGCCTGTTGTATCGGCGGATGCGCAAGCCACCGCACCTGCTGCCACCTCTGAGGCGGATGTTTCAGGCGATCCTGCTGCCCACGTGTCTGAGTCAGAGGCTGGCGCATCCGATGCCGCGTCTGCCACCTCGCAGGCAGAGCCTTCAGACCAAGCCCCCCCAGAGACTGAGGCAGCCCAAGCCCCGGCGGCCCCAGCGCCTGCACCCAAACCCCACAAGCCCGTGGTGGCCGTGCGGGGTGACGACCGCCCAGGCCAAAAACGCACCGAAATCGCCCCGGCAGGTTTCCGTGGCCGTGATGGCAAACCTTCAGGCAAATTTGGTGACAAGCCTGGCTTTGGCCGCGACGGTGGCGCCCGCACGGGGCGCGATGCGCGAGACGGTGGCCGTGATGGTTTTGCACCTCGTGGCCCACGTTTGGGCGATGCCGCCTTCCGTGCCCAGCGCAATGCCTTGGACATGGCCCAAGACGCCTTGCGCAAGCTGGCAGCACAAGCCCATGGCGAGGTGCTCACCCAGCTGATGCATGCCTGGGAAAAACGCGATGCCAGTCAGTTGCCCACCGCCCAAGCGATTGGCAACAAGCTCACACCAGCGCAGCGCACACAGTGGTCGCAGGCCTTGTCTGCAGCACCTCAAGGCGAGGCGGTCACGCCTTTGTTGCGTTTGGAGGTGGCGGCCGAGTTGCCCACGCCTGCTGCCCAAATGGACGCCCGCCGTGCTTTGCAACTGCAGTTGCTGACCCGACGCAACGACCCCTCGCCTCAGATGACTTGGGCCGCTGACGCGTCTCAGGTGCTGGCGGGTGCATACGACGAAGCGGCCGCACGTCGCTTGCAAACTGCCTTGAAGGTCTTGCTCAAGCGTTGATTCAACGCTGTGCTGCCGCGGCACATGACCCATGTCAAAAGCGCCTGTGTGTTGGTTCACAGGCGCTTTTTTTCTTGGGCTTCAGATGGGTTCAGTTTGCCGCAACTTCTGAATGCAGGCGGCGTCTGACCAAGCCTCGGCTGAGGCTATCGGCCTCTTGGCGCAGCCAAGACACCACTTCCAAGCGCGGAGCGGTGTGGCTCGCATGCCAGTCACTCAAGACCCAGCGCTGCAAGCCTTCGCCCAGATCGTGTACCGCAGGGCGGTGGGTGTGGCCGTGCAAGAGCACTTGGCAGTCAGTGGCCTGCAACCAGGCGCGCGCGGCTGGCGTGTCCACGTCGGCATAGTCAGTGTGCGTGCGTTTGCGCGCCTCGCTTTGGGCGCGCATGGCTTGCCCAGTGGCTTGTCGCTGCGCCAAAGGCTGGGCCAAAAATTGCGCTTGCCATGCGGGCTGGCGCACTTGGGCACGAAAAGCCAAGTAGTCGTGGTCGTCCAAGCACAGGCTGTCGCCATGGCTCAGCAAGATGCGCTGGTCACCCAAGGCCAAAACGGTCGGGTCGTTCAAGCCTTGCATGCCTGAAGCCTGCAGCGCGTTGGTGCCCAGCAAAAAATCACGGTTGCCGCAAATGAAATAAACCGGCAGGCGCTGCGAGGTGCGCTGAATCAGCGACAAGCTCTGCAAAGCAAACGGGTCTTGGGTGTCGTCGCCCACCCAGACCTCAAACAGATCGCCCAAGATGAACAGAGCGTCTGCGTGTGTGTGCGCCATGTAGTGAGACCAGGCGAGGAAGGTGTCTTGATCGTGCACGTCGAGGTGCACATCTGAAATGAAGTCCACCTGTTGCCAGGTGGAACTTGCCTGAATGTGCGACACCGCATCAGGCAACAGGCCCGTTGACAAAGCCGTGGACGGCGTGTGCATGCCAGCGGACCTGAGGGGCTGCGCTTTAGAGCGCAACCGCTTTCTCAATCACCACGTCTTCTTTGGGCACGTCGTCATGAAAGCCCTTGCGTCCGGTTTTGACGGCTGCAATTTTGTCGACCACGTCCATGCCGCTGATGACCTTGCCAAACACGGCATAACCCCAGCCTTGGGCACTGGGGGCGGTGTGGTTCAAAAAGCCGTTGTCGGCCACGTTGATGAAGAACTGGGCGGTGGCCGAGTGCGGGTCGGAGGTGCGTGCCATGGCCACGGTGTAATGGGCGTTTTTCAAACCGTTGTTGGCTTCGTTTTCAATCGGCTCGTCACATGACTTTTGGGTCATGCCAGGCTCAAAGCCGCCACCTTGCACCATGAAGCCAGGGATGACGCGGTGAAAAATGGTTTTGTCGTAATGGCCTTTGGC
>CANFJA010000013.1 GCA_947447235.1 Comamonadaceae bacterium | reverse complement strand
GCGCGGGCTTCGGCGCTTTCATCGACCATGCGAATTTCCAGCGTCGCGGTACGGCCCAAAATGTCTTTGGCCTTGGCCGTGTCTTGCACGCCGGGCAGCTGCACCACGATGCGGTCGCTGCCTTGTTGCTGAATCACCGGCTCGGCCACGCCAAGTTCGTTGATGCGGTTGTGCAGCGTGGTGATGTTTTGTTTGATCGCTTGCTCTTGCACGCGGCGTGCCGCCACCGGGTTGATGGTGGCGCTGAGTTTGAAGTCGGCACCGTCTGCTGAACTGGTGGTTTGCAAATCGGCAAACTGGTCTTGGATCACGCGCTGGGCCGACTCCAAGATGGCCGACTCGCGAAAGCGCATCTCAATGGTTTGGCCGTTGCGACTGATGCCACTGTGGCGCACATTTTTCTCGCGCAAGGTAGTGCGGATGTCACCCGCCAGCGATTCGGTTTTTTTGGTCAAGGCGGCCTGCATGTCGACTTGCAGCATGAAGTGCACGCCACCGCGCAAATCCAGTCCCAAGTACATGGGCGCAGCGTTCATCGACGACAACCAAGCCGGTGAACGCGACAGCAAATTGAGCGCCACCACGAACGCCGCGTCATTGGCATCAGGGACCAAGGCGTGTTGAATGGCGTCTTTGCCCTTGAGCTGGGTGTCGGTGGTGTCAAAGCGCACTTTGAGCGAACCGTTCTCCAGCGTCAGCACATCGGGCGTGATCCCGGCACTTTTGAGCGCCTCTTGCACGCGTGCTTGCACCGCCAGATCGACCTTGGCACTGGCTTTGGCCGACGACACCTGCACCGCCGGGGCTTCACCAAAAAAGTTGGGCAGTGTGTAGATACAGCCCACCCACAAAGCGATGCCAATGATCGCGTATTTCCAGAACGGGTAACGGTTCATGATCGCTTGGATGTGAAGTTACTTGACCGTGCCTTTGGGCAACACTTGCACCACCGCGCTGCGCTGCAGTTGCACCTCGACGCCCGTGGCGATCTCCACGCTCAAGGTGGCGTCACCGAGCTTGCTGACTTTGCCCAACAGGCCGCCAGCGGTCGCCACCTCGTCGCCTTTGGCAAGCGCATCGATCATGGCTTTGTGTTCTTTTTGGCGCTTCATTTGAGGGCGAATCATCACGAAGTACAAGACCACGAACATCAACACCAAAGGCAACATGCCGGTGAGCGAAGACATGATGTCGCCGCCTGCAGCGGCGGCAGGTGCGGTTTGGGCAATAGCAGAAGAAATGAACACAGTGGAACTCCAAATAGAAGGGCTCCCACCAAGGCGCAAAACGCACCCCGGCAGGCCAGCCAAGGATTGTATGCGGCGGGGGCGCAGGCGCTTGGCGCCCGCCCAATTCCCCGACTCAAGACATGGCGCTGAGTCCCGGCCAGGTCAAGCGCGCCACTGTGCCATCAACCCATCCCACTTGCTGCGCGCCGCCGCCAAGTTGCGCGCTTTCACATGGCCAAAGCCCTTGATCTGCTCTGGCACACGGGCCAACGCAAGCGCCAGTGCGTGGTTCTCCGACGTGAGCCTGGCCAGTACCGCGTCCACCGTGGCGCGGTAGTCGTCGATCAACGCACGCTCGGTGCGGCGCTCCTCGCTGTAGCCAAAGATGTCCAAGGCAGTGCCACGCAAACCTTTGAAGTGCTTGAGCAGCTGAAAACCCGTCAACATGGCCGGGCCAAACTTTTGCTTTTGCAACTCGCCTTTGGCGTTGGTCTTGGCGATCAAAGGCGGGGCCAGGTGGTAGTTGAGGGTGTAGTCGCCTTCAAACAGGCCCTTGATTTTTTGCAAGAACGCCGCATCGGTGTGCAGGCGTGCCACCTCGTACTCGTCCTTGTAGGCCATCAGCTTGAACAGGTTGCGCGCCACCGCTTCGGTGAGTGAGGTTTTGTGCAGCGCCGCCTCCGCGGCACGCACACGCTCGACCACGCTGAGGTAGCGCTGCGCATAGGCGAGGCTCTGGTAGTCGGTCAAAAACGCCACGCGTCGTGCGATCACCTCGTCCACCCCCACGGGTTTGTGAAACTGCACCACCTGCGCAGGCGCCAAAGCCGCTTGCACCGCCGCCCAGTCGTGGGCGCATTGACGGCCCCACGCAAACGCGGCTTGGTTCTGTGCCACCGCGACGTTGTTGAGTTCCATGGCCCGCATCAAGGCCTCATGGCCCAAGGGCACCCAGCCCTTTTGCCAGGCATAGCCCAAGATCATGGGGTTGACGAAGATGCTGTCGCCCAACACCTGCAGGGCCACGCGGTTGGCGTCAAAGAGCCCCAAACCTTCAGCACCCACGGCCTGCGCAATCTCCGCCACGCATTGGTCTGCTGGGTTTTGCCAGTCGGTGTTTTTGACAAACGCGGCGGTGGGCGTGCTGTAGGCATTCAGGGCCACATGGGTGCGCCCTGCGCGCATGCGCTGCAAGGTTTCTTTGCCCGCCGTGACAATGGGGTCGCAGCCCAAGATCAAGTCGGCCGACGCCAAGCTCACACGGGTGGTGCGGATCGCGTCTTGGTCATTGGCAATCAGCACATGGCTCCAAGTGGCGCCGCCTTTTTGCGCCAAGCCTGCCGCGTCTTGGGTGACGATGCCCTTGCCCTCGATGTGCGCCGCCATGCCCAGCAACTGACCGATGGTGATCACACCGGTGCCACCCACACCCGCCACCACCCCGCCCCAGGCCTGGTCGAGGGGCGGCAAGCTGGGCGCTGGCAGGTCGGGGGTGGGGTAGTCCAAAGCGGTCACGCCTTTGGCCTTCTTTTTCAACTGACCGCCTTCCACCGTCACAAAGCTGGGGCAAAAGCCTTTCAAGCAGCTGGTGTCTTTGTTGCAGGTGCTTTGGTTGATGCTGCGTTTGCGGCCCCATTCGGTCTCAAAGGGCTCCACGCTCAAGCAGTTGCTTTGCACGCCGCAGTCGCCGCAGCCCTCGCACACCAAGTCGTTGATCACCACGCGCACCGCCGGGTCCACCATGGTGCCGCGTTTGCGACGGCGGCGTTTTTCGGTGGCGCAGGTTTGGTCGTAGATGATGACGGTGCAGCCTTGGATCTCGCGCATCTCGCGCTGGACGCGGTCGAGTTCGTCGCGGTGGAACACCCCCACGCCTGCGCCCAAATCCGCGCCCTCGTATTTCTCCGGCTCGTCGGTCACCACCGTGATGCGTTGCGCGCCTTCGGCCCTCATGCTGTGGGCCATTTGCAGCACGCTGTGGCCCTCCGGCCTTTCGCCCACCGGTTGTCCGCCGGTCATGGCCACGGCATCGTTGTACAAAATTTTGTAGGTGATGTTCACGCCTGCGGCAATGCTTTGGCGAATCGCCAAGAGGCCGCTGTGAAAGTAAGTGCCGTCGCCCATGTTGGCAAACATGTGGGTGTCGTTCACAAACGGCTGTTGACCCACCCAGGGCGTGCCTTCGCCGCCCATTTGGGTGAAGCCGCTGGTGCTGCGGTCCATCCACAACACCATGAAGTGGCAGCCAATGCCCGCCATGGCGCGCGAGCCTTCGGGCACACGCGTGGAGGTGTTGTGCGGGCAGCCTGAACAAAACCAGGGCTGGCGATCGGCCTTGACCTCGACCACCTGCATGGCGCGCTCTTTGGCGCTGAGGATGGCCAATTGCGCATCCACCCGGGCTTGGGTGTCGGCGTCGAGCCCGAGTTTTTTCAAACGCTGGGCAATGGCCTTGGCAATCAAGGCCGGGTTCAAGTCGGCGTTGGCACGCAACAAGGTGTTGGCGCTGGGGTTGGGTTGCGACCATTCGCCGCCCGAAAAATCGCCCGCCACCTCGTTGAACTTGCCCAGCACATGGGGGCGCACGTCGGCGCGCCAGTTGTAGAGCTCTTCCTTGAGTTGGTACTCGATGACTTGGCGTTTCTCTTCCACCACCAAAATTTCTTGCAAGCCGGTGGCGAACTCGCGCGTGAGTTGCGCGTCCAGCGGCCACACCACGCTGACTTTGTGCAAGCGAATCCCCACGCGCTGGCAGGTGGCGTCGTCCAGCCCCAAATCAAGCAAGGCTTGGCGGGTGTCGTTGTAAGCCTTGCCGCTGGCGATCAAGCCAAAGCGGTCGTTCGGGCCTTCGATCACGTTGTGGTTCAAGCGGTTGGCGCGCACATAGGCCAGGGCGGCATACCACTTGTAGTCGAACAAGCGCGCCTCTTGGCTCAGCGCATCGTCGGGCCAGCGGATGTGCAAGCCGCCACGCGGCATCTCAAACTCGGGCAGCACGATGTTCACGCGCGCCGGGTCGATCACGGCCGTGGCGCTGGACTCGACAATTTCTTGGATCGTCTTCATGCCCGACCACAGGCCAGAGAAACGGCTCATGGCAAGGGCGTGCAGGCCCAAATCCAAAATGTCTTGCACGCTGGACGGAAAGAACACCGGCGTACCACAGGCTTTGAAGATGTGGTCGCTCTGGTGCGCCGCGGTGGAGCTTTTGGCCACATGGTCGTCGCCCGCCACCGCCAGCACACCGCCCCAAGGTGTGGTGCCAGCCATGTTGGCGTGCTTGAACACATCCGAGCAGCGGTCCACGCCGGGGCCCTTGCCGTACCAAATGCCAAACACGCCGTCAAACTTGTTGCTGCCCGGTGGGGCAAAGCCCAGTTGCTGGGTGCCCCACAAGGCGGTGGCGGCCAACTCTTCGTTCACACCCGGCTGGAACACGATGTGCTGCGCCTGCAAATACGACTTGGCTTTCCACAACGCTTGGTCATAGCCGCCCAAGGGAGAACCCCGGTAACCGCTGATGAAGCCGGCGGTGTTTTTGCCTTGCAGCGCGTCACGTTGGCGTTGCAGCATGGGCAGCTTGACCAAGGCTTGCACGCCACTCATGAAGGCACGGCCCACGTCGAGGCTGTACTTGTCGTCCAAGGTGACGGTGTCGAGTGCGCGGCGAATGTGCTCGGGCAAGGGTGCGTTCATCTCGGGCTCCTGGGGTTCACGGGGTGAGCACAAAGTGTAGACCCCTCACACCCGCTGTCTGCCTGGTCGGACATGCCGTGGGGTGCGACGCGGGCGCCAACTGAGCGCTCAATGCATCTGTGGGGGCGGGGTGGGCGCGGGGGTCTGAACGCTGGCCTCGGCCGCGGCCAAACCCACGCCCCAAGCGGCGTTGTCTTGCAGTTTGTTGAGCAGGGTCACCAAGAGTTGCAACACCGTCTGCGGCAAATTCAAATTCACCCGCTGGCCGGTGACCAGTTGAAACTCAAGGTGGGTGTGTTCCTCGTCTTGGTTCATCACCAAACCCACCACCAACAGGGCTTGCTCCCCCAAGGGTTTTTCGGCCGCGGACTCGTAGCCATCACGAAACGTCACTTGCTGAGCCACCGCTTGCTGTTGAAAGGCCTGAACCGCCTGTGCCACGTGGGGCGTATGGGTTTTTTCTAGGCTGTGCACACTCAGTTGCTGGGTGCCTTGCAACAGGGCTCGCACCATGCGGCGGGTCAACCAAAAACTGAACTCTTGGTTCTCGTGGGTGTTGAAGCGAAACATCACCCGATCTTCTTGGGCCACCCACTCGCCATTGAATTGTTTGATGCCCATGTTTACCTCGGCCAAAGCACCCACAGGCGCAGGTTTTGTTTCACACGGCCGGCCAACTCGCCCGCCTGTGCCCCTGTACCCGCAAAGTAGTCGGCACGCACAGCGCCCACGATGGCGCTGCCGGTGTCTTGCGCAAACACCATGCGCTGCAGCTGCACCGTGGGCCCACTGGAAACCAGCCACAGGGGCGTGGCATAGGGCACCGAGTCCTTGTCGACGGCGATGGAGCGTCCCGCCGTGAGTGGCACGCCTTGGGCGCCGCGTGGCCCCAAATCGGCATCGGCCGCAGCGCGCTGTTCGGGGCGAAAAAACACATAGCGCGGATTGCTCCACACCATCTCTTGCACCAAGCGCGGTTGGCTCGCTTGTGTGGCGCTGATCCAGGCCTTGATGCCTGGCCATGAGGCGTCCCGAACCAAACCACGATCGAGTAACCAGCGGCCCACGCTTTGATAGGGCTGCTCGTTGGAGCCCGCAAACGCCAAGCGCACCACGTTGACTTGGCCTTGCGCATCGGTGATGCGCACGCGTCCCGAGCCTTGGATGTGCAAGACCAGCGCGTCCACTGGGTCTGCCAACCACGCCACCTCCCGTCCGCGCAGCGCTTCTTGGGGTTGCGCCTGGGTGTCAATCTCTTGCCGGGTGAACCATGTGCGGCCCGCACGACGCAGCTCGGCCAAACCGTCGGGTGGCGCATACAGCGGCACCTCAAAGCCGGGGCGACGTTGCGCTGAGGCCTCCAACAGGGGTTCGTAGTAACTGGTGAGCAAGCCCTCTGTCGCACCATCCAGCGCCTCGACACGGTAGGGCTGCAAGTGCGCCATCATCCACACGCGGCGCTCGTCGTCGCTGGCCAACAAGAGCTGGCGCACATCCGGGCACAACGGGCCCAACAAGGGCCCCGGACGCTCGCAGTTTTGCAACCACGCGTTCCAGGCCTCGTGCAAGCTGTCGTCTTGCCAGCCTGGCAAATCGTCCCACGACACCGGGGTCCAGCGACTGCGAAACGACTGCTGCGGGCTGGGTGTGCCTGGCAAACCGGCCAAGGCACCGCTGGCACGTGGCGCTTGCGCCAAGGGTTGGGCGGGCACGGCCGGCACACTGGGCAGGTTGGTTGAGGGCCGCAGATCGGTGTCTGTCGGCATGCGCGAGCGAGGTCCTGTGCCGCAGGCCACCAAGCTTCCTACAATCAGCGCCGACGCCACACGCCACAGGAGTTGTCTCATGCTGTTGATTTTGCTTGAAGCCTTGGGGGCGGGTTGCATCTTGGTGTTGATCGTGTGGTGGACCATGTTTTCAGGCCGCGCCGAGGCCGAGGCGGCGCACCGAGCCGCCAACCTGCAAGCGCCCAAACCGGACCAAGCGGCTGAGCGCGACATCCAACCCTGAAGCCGTCATTCGCCACGCAGCAAGTTGGCCAGCTCGACCGCCGACTTGACCTGCATCTTGTCAAACACCCGCGCGCGGTGTACCTCCACCGTGCGCACGCTGATGTCGAGCTGATCGGCGATCAATTTGTTGGGCAAACCCTCCACCACCAAGCGCATCACATCGCGTTCGCGCTCGGTCAAATCGGCCAAGCTTTGCTGCAAAGACTGCTTGGCCCGATGCGTCTGCAAGGTCTGCGCTGAACGCAACAACGCTTGCTCGATGCGATCCACCAAGGCGTTGTCAGAAAACGGTTTTTCACAAAAGTCAAAAGCGCCGCGCTTGACCGCATCCACCGCGGTCGGCACATCGGCGTGGCCCGTGAGAAAAATCACTGGCAACACTTCGAGCAAGTTGCGGGCGATCAACAGCTCAAACAAGGCCAAGCCGCTCATGCCGGGCATGCGCACGTCCAGCAACAAACATCCGGGCTGGCTGGGCGACCAGGCCTCATGGCGGGATGCGTGCAACAACTCAGCAAAAGCATCGGCGCTGGCAAAGGTCTCGCTGGGGAGTCGGCGCGAACGCAACAACCAAGCCAAGGCTTCGCGCACACCCGCGTCGTCGTCCACGATGAATACAAGTGCGTCTTCGGTCGGTTGCATGGGTTTTCCTTGGGAATCAAGCCTGCGGCAAGGTGAAGCTGAACACCGTGCCGCGCGGCGTGTTGTCAGTGTGACTCAACAAGCCGCCGTGTTGTTCCACCACGGTTCGGCACAGGCTCAGGCCTAGGCCCATGCCCTCGACCTTGGTGGTGAAAAATGGGGTGAAGAGTTTTTCTGCCACGTCTGGGGCGATGCCTGGCCCCACGTCGGTGACCGAGAAT
This sequence comes from Comamonadaceae bacterium, assembly GCA_947447235.1. Lineage (GTDB taxonomy): Bacteria > Pseudomonadota > Gammaproteobacteria > Burkholderiales > Burkholderiaceae_C > Limnohabitans. The sequence goes on along the minus strand of CANFJA010000013.1, from coordinate 11,265 downwards.
TCCATCCAACGGCTGATGGCGTTGGACGCGGCGGCGCGTGCGCCCAAGGTCAGCACCTTGTCGCGGGTGTCTTCGGTCATGGCTTGCATGGCATTGCGGGCCAAATTCAGCAGCACTTGCTCGACCATGGTTTTGTCGCACAGCACCGCCGGCAAATCGTTGGCACAGCGCAGCACCACCCGCACGCCGAGCTTGCGCGCTTGCAAGGTGATCAGGGGCATCACGTTGTCAAACAAGGTGCGCGGCAAGACGGCCTCGCGCGCTTGGTCTCGGCGACGCACAAAGTCATGCACGCTCTTGATGACTTTGCCTGCACGCTCGGCTTGCTGGCCGATGCGCTCAATGGCGTCACTCAACATGCCGCCCACCGACGGGTCTTGTTGGGACAGGTCTTGCAACAAGTTCATGCTGCCGGTGGCATAGCTCGAGATGGCCGCCAACGGTTGGTTGAGTTCATGGCTGAGCAACGAGGCCATCTCGCCCACCATGGCCAAACGCGCGGTGGCTTGCAAACGCTCTTGGCTGGCACGCGACATTTCTTCGACGCGGCGTTGCTCGCTGATGTTGAGCACGGCGCTCATCCAGCCCGTTTGTTGGCCTTGTGCGTTGATGAGTGGCGCCTCAAAAATCATCACCGCCATGTGCTGGCCGTTTTTGTGCATGAAGACCGACTCGACCCCTTCACGCGGCGGTGCATTGCCTGCCAAACGCAGGGCTTGGCGCTGGCCATATTCGTCAATCATCTCGGGCGGCCAGTAGGGGGCGGGCATGCCGTGTCCCAGCAACTCTTTGGCAGAAAACCCGACCATTTCGCAAAACGCGGGGTTCACATAGGTGATGCGTCCTTGCGTGTCACGCGCACGCAAACCTGTGACCAAGGAGTCTTCCATGGCTTTGCGAAACGCCAAGGCATCGGCCAAGTCCGATTCGACGCGCTGGCGGCGGCGCATGTCGCGCCCGAGCATGATCAGCACGGTCACCAAGGCAATCGCCATGGCCGTGACCAAAGCCGTCAACACATTGGGAAACACATCGGGCGCAGCGCGCCAACTGTCCATGCGCAGCACCATGGCGTGACCGGGCAAGTCCAACAATTGCTGCGCTGTGAACACACGCGTGCCACGCCTGGGCATGCCAAATTTGGCCAAGCGCGTGCCGTCCGACTCGGTGAAGGAGACCTCTTGGCTGCGGGTGAGCTGAGGCCCCACCATGCCGGCCAGAATTTCGCTCAAGGCATAGCTCACCACGGTGTAGCCGGTGATGTGGCCATCCACCAGCACCGGCAAGCACAGGTCCATGATCTCCAGCCCCAAGCCATCTTTTTGCGGCACATAGTTGCTCACCCCATAGCCCGGTCCGCTTTGGCGGCGCGCCACGGCACAGGCTTGCACCACCTCGGGCTGGCCTGCGGTGCGACCAAACACGGCAAACACCGGGGACCGAAAAGGGGTGTCGACCGCAGTCACGACCCGCAGGTCCACATCGCGCTGCTCCAAGCGCAGCCATTCGCGGTGGTCGCGCAACAAAGCGGCTGCGGCCTTGGGCCAGGGCCGCTGGCTGGGGTCAACAAACTGCAGGGTTTGCAAGGTCTGCACATTGCGCAGCAGGGCCACGCGGATGTCACTCACCGCATCGGCGGCATCGCGCTCAATGCGACTTTGCACTTGGCTGATTTCATAGCGACCCGCCAACCACACCAAGGTGCTCAGCATGGCCAGTACCAACAGCACCAACAAGCCCCACAAGGCCCAACGGCGCGGCAACCTGCCCACGGGCCAACGCATCACTCGACCTTGGTCACTCTGGGGTTGACCCAGGTGCCGTCCACATGGAACTCGCTGGTGTTGGCACGCACCAGCGGTTTGGACAACACCAGTTGCGCCAAATAAGACGTCAGCCCCACCAAGGGGTTGATGGTGGCCATGTACAGCGCGTACGTCCCGGCATTGATCTCGGGCACCACCACCACCTTGAGGTCTTGGGTCTCGCGCGCCAAGTCAGCCCGCCCTTCGATCAAAGCACCCGCCACCACGCCCTTCATCTGCAGGTTGTTGGTGAAGGCCACGCCTTGGTCAATGCGCACATCACCGCGCACAAAATCAAAGGCAAACCCGTCGCTGAAGATGTCGCTGAAGTCCAGCGCCAAGCGCCGCGGCAAGGCCTGCAAGTTGAGCACGCCCAACAAACGGGCAGCGCCCGGCTCGGTCTTGAGGAACTGCCCTTTTTCGATCGACAAATTGAGCTTGCCCGACATGCTGGGATAGTCCAGCGTGATGGGCGAGCCCAACCACGAGACCTGCCCCTCCAAACGGCCTTTGCCCGACCGTATCGCATCGGGTGTTCCCAATCGCGTCAGCAGTTGCCCGCTGTCGTTGAGCTCGAGCACAAAGTTGAGCTGGGTGCGCCGCAAGCTCGGGCCATCGGCGGCCCAATGGCCTTGCGCGGTAAAACTGGCCTCGGGCATGCTGAGGTTGAATTTGTTCAAGCGCCATTCGCGCGAGGCATTGCTGGCCGTGCGGTTGATGGCCTGAATTTCCAAGCGTCCCAGTTTTTTATTGCGCAACGTGAGCTCTTCCACCACGATGTCGAGCGCCGGAATGCTGCTGGGCTGCTCGCTGAGCATGCGCTCAACATCGGGGACCGAGCTGGGCGGAATGTTCAGATAGGTCAAGCGCGCCACCAACTGCGCCGGCGTGTTGCCACTGGCGGGACGCACTTCGACCGCCCCATTGAGTTCGTCGGCACGAATGTTCAAGCGCCACACATCGCCTTGGCGTGTGCCACCTGCCAGCAGGTTGTGGACCACCCGCTCGGTCACGGTCAACTGGTCGGCGCGCAAGGCCAAAGACGTGGGCATGTAGTCTTGGGCGGCCGCAGCGTCGCTCTGACTGGCCAAGGGCTTGAGGGCCGATGGCGCGCGCAAGGCCTCACGCATGGGCACGCCAGAGACGTCCCCCATGACGGCGCCCCATGCGTCCAGATCCAGCGCCGGCAATTGGAGATTCAAGCTCACGCCTTTGTCGCGCAGTGGCACGTTGTCATTGAGCGCGAGCCCGACCGCAATGCCACCACGCACCACCTGCGGTTGCTGACCACTGAGGTCGCGCAGATAGTTGACCGCCAACACACGGCCCAGGCTGACCGTGAGCTGGTCTTGCACGGTTCGACTCTTGGGCTGCAAGGACTCCCGCGTGAGCTGGGTGCTGACGCGCAAGGGCAAGGCCGTGGCTGCGGTCTTGTTCAAAGGCGCGGGCAAGCTCAGGGCCAAGCCGCGCAAGTCGCTGCTGATCAACAGCTCGGGTTGTCCGCGGCGCAAGCCCAAGGCGACCTCGTAGCTGGCGGTGCCGCTGGCTTGCGCGGCCAAACGCGTGACCCAGCCCAACTCGCGGGCTTGACGCAGGCCTTCTGCGCTCAAGCGCCCTTTGATTTTGAGCTGCAGCGGCGACTCAAGTGCAGGCGCAGCCAGGGCTAAGCCCCCCTCGATTTGCACATCGCCGCCCAAGGCACGGGCCTTGAGGTCTTTGAGTTTGAAGCCCTGTTCGCTGAATTGCAGCTGGCCCCTGACAGCAGCCAGCACAGGTGTGCCAGGCAGGACTTGCAACTCGTTGCCCAAAAAGCTCACGCTGCCTTGCACCTTGGACTTTGGCAGGGCGTCCAATGGCAATGTCATCGACAACTTGTAATTGGCCAGTCCGCTGGCTTGGCTGTCTTGCAGCGCCTTGGCGGTCACATCGTTCAAGGCGCTGTGCGTCACCACATCCAGCATCTCACTCAAAGGGCCACTGGCCTCGCCACTGACTTGGACCTCGGCGCGTGCAAAGTTGGCGATGCGAACGTCGACTTTTTGCCAAGCCACATGGTCAGCCCCTTCCAGCTGCGTGCGGCCCTTGAATTGCAAGCCGCTGCGCTCAAACACCAACTCGCCGTTGATGCCTGTCAGCGTGGGCCAGCTGCCTGTGACGGGGGCTCGGCTGTTTTTGGTCAACGGCACATAGGCAAAGCGCCCGTTGTCGATGTGGGCCGATATCCGCAGCTCGCCCGTGGCCGGCTTGTCAAAGGGCAGCTGCGTCAAGTCGCCGCGGATGCGCAACTCGGCTTGGCTGACCTGACCTTGCTGGACCGCGTCACGCACATAGGTGCGCACCTCCAGCGGCAAAGCGCTGGGCAAGTAGCGATGCACGCGGGGCCCTTGGGCACGGCTGAGCGAGGCGGTCAGGTCGAGCACGCCAGGCCAGCGTTGCGCACCTTCGCCGGTTTTCCAGCTGCCACTGAACTCGCCGGCCAGATCGGCGTTGGCGACTTGGCCTTGGCTGACTTGCACGGCCAGGTCAGCCCCTGTGCGTTGCCAAGCCAACTTGACCATGGCTTGGTCCAACAGCAGTTGCGGGTCGTCCAAACCCAGCGGCAAGGTCAGACTGCCTTGCGCGATACGCAGTTGGGCTTTGCCGCCCTGCTGGGTCAAGTCGAAGTCAAGGTCCGCACCACGGATGCCGGGCACATCGGCCCACACGCTGTCGGGCTGGGAGTCGCGCAGCAACGCCAGACCGTTTGCCGCCCCCTTCAAGCTGTAGTTGAGCTGGGGTGTTTCGCTGGCTGAGCCAAGGGTTTGCCAACTCCCCTGCAAGGCATTGAGGTGCCCCTTGGGTTTGACCCGCACCAAACTGCTGCGCCAGGCCTCGGGCAAAGGCAGCCGTTGGCTGATTTGGGCCAGGGCGTCTAAGTCGATTTGGTCCGCACTGAACGTGCCCGCCTGAAACGCCTCGCCTTGCCAGGCCAGCCGCAAGGCGCCGCCTGGCCAGTGCTCGCCCTCCAAGGTGTCAAACACCAAGTCTTGGCTGCTGACTTCGACCGATGGCTGGCCCCCCTTGTCGAACCACTTGGCACCCAACCTGCCACTGACATGGCGCAAGCTCAAAGGGCGCAGGGCGGCCGCCAGTTGGACGCCCACTTCCTGCAAGGCCACATCGGCCGTGACGCCACGGACTTGGCCTTGCACCACATCGGCCCACACGCGCAATGCGCCACGTCCTTGTTGCACCGTCACCTGGGTGTCGAGGGGCAGCCATTGGCGCAGAGCAGACACATCCACATGGGGCATGTCGGCAAACAACTCGCCGCTCCATGCACCAATGTCGCCCGGTTGTGCCAAGGTCGGGTGATGAAACTTGCCACGCATGGCCAAGCGCTGTCCAACGGCAGTGGGTGGCGTGGCGTCGATGCGCAGCGCGTGTCCCAGCCACTGGTTTTTCACCACCAGATCGACATCGCGCAAAGTCAGCACCGGGGCGTCCACCCCTTGGCGCTGTTGATCGCGCCAGCGCACCAGTCCATGGGTGACCACAAACTCACGCTGCGAAAAAAACCAGTCGGCGGCTGCACCATCGCCTGCGTCTTGGCTGCTGAGTCCAGCGAACCACAACTTGCCATCCACATCGCGGCGGATGTCGAGCTCGGGTTGGTCAATGGCGAGTTGCTCAAAGTCCCCTTGCAACAGCGAGCGCAATGACAAAGCGGCCAACACACGCGGCAAACGCAAGGCCTCTTGCCCTTGGGCATCGAGCAGCAGCACCTCGCTGATTTCAAAACCCAACACCCACCAACCGCCTTGGGCTTGGATGTGGCCGATCTCCACCGGCGTTCCAATGGCGCGTGACGCCTGCTGTTGCAGCACGAGCCGGTAGTCGTTGATACGCGGCACAATGAAAGCATGCACCGCGGCCCAAGCCAAAACCCCCACCATGCACACCCCCAACAGCCCCCAAGTCAATGCGACGCGCAGACGCTGCCAGCCGTTTCGGGCAGCACGCTGTGTGACGTCGGGTGGTGACAAATCGGGCAACTGTTTCATGGTGAAAGCAAAGTGAGCGGAATTATCGCCCCCACCTCTGGGCCAGGGCTGAGCGGCTATTCGCGCTTTGTGCAGCGTATTCGTCGCCGCTACCCCGCGCAATTGCAGTGGCTGCCCAGCGGTCCGCCCGATTTGGCGAGCTTGCGCACGGGCTGGCTGGCCTTGCGCGGACAACACGGGTGTGGCGAATCCTTGCGCATCCTGCGGCAATTGGTGCTCGAGCGCTTGGTGGTGCTCGATTGCGACCAACAGGCCGCGTTGTCGGTGGTGACACGCGCCATGACCGAGTTGGCGGAGCTGGCCTTGGATGTGGCTTACCAAGAAGCCTGCTCGCAACTCGATGCGCAATATGGCTCGCCCATGACCCCCACAGGGGCCCGCGCCGTGCTGTGGGTGATTGGCATGGGCAAGCTCGGTGCGCGCGAGCTCAATGTGTCGAGCGACATCGACTTGATTTATGTCTTCGATGCAGACGGCGAGACCTCGGGCTTGCCCGATGGGCGGGGACGCATCAGCAACCACGACTACTTTGCCAAGGTGGTCAAGCTGATTTACAGCCTGATTGGCGAGACCACCGAGCATGGCTTTGTGTTTCGCATGGACTTGGCGCTGCGCCCCAACGGCAACTCGGGCCCCAGCGTGGTGTCCCTGGGCGCTTTGGAAGAATATTTCTTGGTGCAAGGACGTGAATGGGAGCGCTTTGCTTGGCTCAAAAGCCGCGTTGTTGCGCCGTTGAACGCACAAGCCAGCGCCCAAGACTTGCGCGACACCGTGCTGCCTTTTGTGTTTCGCCGCTACCTCGACTACAGCGTGTTCGATGCCTTGCGCGGTTTACACCATCAAATTCGCACCTTTGCGACGCAGCGCAGTGTGGGGCGGCCTGAGCGGGCCAACGACGTCAAGCTGTCGCGGGGCGGCATTCGCGAGATTGAATTCACCGTGCAACTGCTGCAAGTGGTGCGCGGTGGGCAATTTCCAGAACTGCGCACGCGCCCCACGCTGCAAGCCCTGGAGCGCCTGACCCAGGCCAAGTTGATGCCCGCGCGCAGCGCCCAAGACCTGGCCGAGGCCTATGTGTTTTTGCGCCAAGTCGAGCACCGCATTCAGTATCTGGACGACCAACAAACCCACATGCTGCCCATTGAACCGGCGGATCTGCAGTGGGTCGCACACACCTTGGAGTTTGAAACGGTGACGGCCTTTTTGGCCCAACTCAGCCAACACCGCGAACGGGTGGCCAACGAATTTGACCGCTTGCTCGGGCAAGACACGGCGGCCAAGACCGCCGACACCTCGACCCATCCAAACAAGCCCCAACTCGGCACGCCCGATTGCGCTGACTTAGAGAGCTTGCTGCCACACTTGAGCGAACGCTTGCGCGCACGCGTGGCCGACTGGCCCGAGCATCCGCGCGTCAGAGCCTTGCGCGAAGACAGTCGGCAACGTCTGCTCAAGTTGCTACAACGCACCCAAGGCTTGGTGCACGAAGGCTTGGCCAGCGAAGCCGCTGCCGTGCGATGGTGTGACTGGATGGAGCCCTTGCTGCGGCGCGAGAGCTACCTGGCCTTGTTGATGGAGCGCCCGCAGGTGCATGCGCAATTGCTGCGCCTGTTGGGCGCAGCGCGCTGGCCTGCACGCTATTTGCGGCAACACCCCGGCGTGATCGACGAGTTGGCCAGCGAGGCCTTGCTGCGTGAACGTTTTGATGCACGCAGCTTCGAGGCCGAGTTAGAGCAACGACGCGCCGCTTTGCACAACGTGGCGCAAGACGACGACGAGTCGCTGCTCAATTTGCTGCGCCGCGCCCACCACGGCGAGGTGTTTCGCACCTTGGCCCGTGATGTCGAAGGCCGTCTGACGGTCGAACAAGTGGCCGACGACCTGAGTGCCTTGGCCGACACCGTGCTCAACATCACCTGTCGTTGGGTTTGGCAACGTTTCCAACAACGCCACCGCGACGAACCACTGATTGCCATCGTGGGTTACGGCAAGTTGGGCGGCAAAGAGTTGGGTTACGGCAGCGACCTCGACATCGTGTTTGTCTACGAAGACCCGCACGAACAAGCAGGTGAAATTTATGCCAGCTTTGTGCGCAAACTCATCAACTGGTTGACCGTCAAAACTGGCGAGGGCGATGTGTACGAAATTGACACCGCTTTGCGACCCAACGGCAACTCAGGCCTGCTGGTCACCCCCTTTGACGCTTACGCCAGCTACCAACAGCAGCGCGGCAGCAACACCGCGTGGACATGGGAGCATCAAGCCATGACACGGGCCCGTTGCTGTTTGGGCTCTGCAGAGATGCGGGCACGTTTTGAGTCGGTGCGCAAGCATGTGATCCATGCAGTGCGCGATCACGCGGCCTTGGCACAAGAAATCCAAGCCATGCGCCGCAAGCTGCAAGCCGCTCGACCGGTGAAAGCCGGGCTGTTTGACGTCAAGCACAGCACCGGTGGCATGGTCGATGTGGAGTTTGCGGTGCAGTACTTGGTGCTGGCGTATTCACACAGCCACGACAGCCTCAGCGCCAACCTGGGCAACATCACCTTGTTGCACCACGCCGAACAAGCGGGCTTGTTGCCCCAAGGTGTGGGTGTGGCAGCGGCCGATGCCTACCGGGTGCTGCGCAAGGTGCAACACACGGCGCGCTTGGACGAGCAGCCCACGCAGGTGGACGCGGCCAGTTTGCACGACGAGCGCTTGGCGATTGAGCGTTTGTGGGCCGCGGTGTTTGGCGCCGCCTAGGACCCGGGTGCAAGACCAAGACAGGGGCTGGGGCGCAACAGCCGGGGCAATTTATACAGGCCGATTTATCCAGCGCCATTGAGCCAATGCGATGGCGCCAGCGCCCTCTGTGCGTTCAGGCGCCTTGACGGATTTTGTGCACCAAGGCCGTGGTCGAGTAGCCGTCCACAAAAGGAATCGCCAAGGCACGCCCCCCGTAGGCCTGAACCACGCCGGTCTCGGCCAGCTTGGCCATGTCGTAATCACCCCCTTTGACCAAGATGTCTGGCCGCAACTCAGAGATGAGTTCCAGGGGAGTGTCTTCGTCAAACCAGGTCACCAAGCTGACCGACTCAAGGGCTGCGATCAAGACCGCACGGTCGGCCTCGGCATTGAGCGGACGGTCAGGTCCTTTGCCCAAACGACGCGCCGACGCGTCGCTGTTGAGGGCCACCACCAGGCTCGCACCCAAGGCGCGGGCTTGCGCCAAGTAGGTGGCGTGCCCACGGTGCAACACATCGAACACGCCGTTGGTGAAGACCACCGGCCCCAGCGCCTTCAAGCCCGCCACCCGTGCAGGTGCTTGCGCACGTGAAGACAGTTTGTCTAGAAACTTCGGGGGGGCTTGGACAGGTGTTGGCGTCATGCGCGAAATTTTAGGCGTAGGTCGTGCGCCAACGATGCACCTGCGCCGTGATGTGGTCCAAGCCACCCAACACCACCAACCCGCTTTGCGCACACCGCTTCAAGGCAGGGTTGTTTCCACCCACCCAAATCTCCACAGAAGCGGGCAACAACTGTCGCAGTTCGCTCAAACCACCCACCACATGCTTGGGTTTCATGCTGACACTGAAACTCAGCGCCACCACCTGAATGTCATGGGCTTGGCTGGCTTTGACGATGTCAGCCACCGGTGTTTGCGTGCCCAGCGACACCGAACGCGCCCCTTGCAACGCCAGCATGGACTCGGCCATCAGCAGCCCCAAGCCATGGGCCTCTTGAGGAAACGTGGTCAGCAAAACCCGCGGCGTGGCGAGTGTGCTGGTTTCGGTCAAGTGGTCAATGGCTTGGCGCAGCAAGGCCGAGATGCAGGTGCTGTAGGTGTGCTCTTCAAACACCTGCAACTCGCCGCGCATCCATGCATCGCCAACGGCCGCGGTCAGCGGCGCCACCACATGGGCCACAAACTGTTTCAAGCCTTGGTTGGCCAAAGCCTGCTTGAGTTGCTGGCGCAGACCTTCGGTGTCGTGGCTGCGTAACAGCCCCACATAATGCGCAGCTTCCGCTTTGCGTGCGGCATGGCCCATCCCGACGGGCGTTGGCGCGCCCATCAAGGACTCGCTCATGTGCTGGAGTTCTTGCAGTGTCAAGGCCACGATGCGCCCAGGTCGGTGCCCGTGGTCCATCAAGCGCTTGATGGCGCGCAGTTTCTCCACTTGTGCCATGGGGTAGCTGCGTTCATCGTTGGCATCACGCCTTGGGATGGGAAACCCATAGCGTCGCTCCCACACGCGCAGGGTGTCTTTGCCCAGGCCTGTGTCGCGTTCAACGGCAGCAATCGACAATTCGACCGACGGTGTTTCTAGACCAAGACTCACGATGACTGATATCCTTCAATGCGAAAAGGCATCTTGTTTTGTCATGGACAAAACAAATGATTTGGTCGATGATAGCAAGCATGAGCCGCATATTTATTCTTTTCAGTGATGTTTTGTCCAAGCAACTGCGCTTGACAAGCTTGGTCTGCTGGCTGGGCTTGGCCACGCTCGTGCCCGGGCACAGCCTCGCCGCAGAGCCGACGCCCAAGCCACCCGCGCTTGCCTGTCCGTCCATCCTTCAGCACAACGCGCTGCGCTTACAAGACGAAGCGCCCCAGGCCCTGTGCCAATACGCCGGACACGTGGTGGTGGTGGTCAACACGGCCAGTTACTGCGGCTTCACCTCCCAGTACAAGGGCTTGGAGGCGCTGCATGCTAAATACAAAGACCGCGGGCTGGTGTTGTTGGGCTTTCCGTCCAACGATTTTTCCCAAGAGCCAGACAGCAATGCCAAGATCGCTGACTTTTGCGAAAACACCTTTGGCGTGAAATTCCCCATGTTCACCAAGACGTCGGTGCGTGGCCCACAAGCCACACCTCTTTTCAAGCAACTGGCTGAACAAACCGGCACGGCTCCCCGCTGGAACTTCTACAAGTATGTGATCAGCCGTGATGGCCAACACATCAAAAGCTTTGGCTCGATGACTGGGCCTCAAGACAAAAGCTTTGTCGCCGAAGTAGAAAAACAACTGGCCTTGAAAGCGAACGGATCATGAGCCGGCGCGTCGCCATCGTGGGGTCGGGCATCTCGGGCCTGTCGGCGGCGCATCACTTGACGGGCCAAGCCGAGATCACCTTGCTGGAAGCCGCAGACTACTTTGGCGGCCACACCCACACCGTCGACATCACCTTGCCCACACCGCTCGGGCCTCAAACCCACGGGGTTGACACCGGGTTCTTGGTGTTCAACGAGCGCACCTACCCGGGTTTGATTGCCTTGTTCGAGGCGCTGCAGGTTGAGACGGCCAAGTCCGACATGTCGTTCTCGGTGCAAGCGCCACTTGGCACCCGAGGCAGGACGCTGGAGTGGAATGGCGCCACGCTCAACAGCGTGTTTGCGCAACGGCGCAACCTGTTGAGTCCTCGCTTCATCGG
>CANFJA010000012.1 GCA_947447235.1 Comamonadaceae bacterium | reverse complement strand
GCGTTTGCAGGCCGTGTGGTGCAACTCAATGCCGATGTGGGCCAAAGCGTCAAAGCGGGCCAAGTGCTGGCCACATTTGCCTCACCCGACTTCGGCGCGGCACAAGCCGACACCGCCAAAGCACAAGCCGATGCCCGTTTGACCGAGCGCGCCTTGGCGCGCCAGCACATCCTGTTCGATGCGGGCATCGTGTCGCGCAAAGACCTGGAGCAAGCCGAAGCAGAGGCAGCGCGCGCCCAAGCCGAAGTCGCACGCGCCCAAGCGCGCACCAACCTGTACGGCAGTGGCAATTTGGTGAACCAACAGTTGGGGCTGTCGTCCACGGTGTCTGGCGTGGTGGTAGAGCGCAACCTCAGCGCGGGACTGGAAGTGCGCCCCGACCAAGGCGGCCCGGGTAACCCCGCATTGTTTGTGGTGAGCGACCCCAGTTCGCTGTGGGTGCAAATTGATGCGCGCGAGTCTGACGTGGCCTCGCTCAAACCCGGCACCAAAATTGAGCTGGTCTTGCCCAACTTCGTGGGCCAAACCTTCGACGCCACGATTGCGGCGACAGGCGACTTCATCGACCCCAACAGTCGGACCATCAAAGTTCGCGGCGTGATCGAGAACCGTCAGCGTTTGCTCAAAGCAGAGATGTTGGGCACAGCACGCATCGTGCGCCAACTCACCGCTGGCGTGCTGGTGCCCGCCAGTGCCGTGCAATTGCGCGGCACCGAGCACTGGGCCTATGTGCAAACCGAACCCGGGGTGTTTGAGCCGCGTCGCATCAAGCTCGGCTATGAAGGCCTGCAAGAGGTGCTGGTGATTGAAGGCCTCAAGGCCAATGAACACGTCGTCAAAGACAACAGCTTGCTGCTGGCGCGCGAATTCCGCAACGCCCAAGAGCAAGCCAAAACACACACACCATCGGCCACCCCCGGAGCAAAGACCCCATGAAGCGGCTGATTCACTATGCGCTGAACCAGCCCCTGTTCATTCTGCTGGGCACACTGCTGTTCATCATGTCTGGGGTGGTGGCCTTCAACAACCTGTCGGTCGAAGCGTTTCCAGATGTCACCGACACGCAGGTCACCGTGATTGCGCTCTATCCCGGCCGCGCAGCCGAGGAAGTGGAGAAAGAAGTGTCGCTGCCCATCGAAGTGGCGCTGTCGGGTCTGCCCAACTCGATACGTGTGTTCTCACACACCCAGTTTGGCCTGTCGTTCACGGTGGTGACCTATGACGACAAGGCCGAAGTCAATTTGGCGCGTCAACAAGTCAACGAGCGTTTGCGCGGCGTCGATTTGCCACCCGGCGTGGAAGCCGAGGTCATGCCCAACGCCACGCCGGTGGGCGAGATCATGCGCTACCGCCTCAAGGGCGATGGCAAAACATCCACCGAGCTGCGCACCATTGAGGACTGGACCGTCGAGCGCACCTTGCGTCAGATTCCTGGCGTGGCCGACGTGGTGGGCATGGGCGGTTACATCAAACAATACGAAGTCCAGCCCGATCTGCAAAAGTTGAGCGCCTACAAGCTCACCCTGCAAGACTTGCAAAATGCGCTGGGCCGGGGCAACGCCAACGCAGGCGGCAGCTATGTGGCGCAGGGCGCACAGCAGTTCGCAATTCGCGGCTTGGGCCTGTTGCGTTCGGCCGATGACATTGGACAAATTGTGGTCACCGCACGCAGCAACACGCCGGTGCTGGTGCGCGACGTGGCCAAAGTCAGCATTGGCGCGGTGCCACGTTTGGGCACCGTGGGCCAAGACATGGACGACGATGTGGTGACCGGCATCGTGATCATGCGCAAAGGTGAAAACCCCAGCGTGGTGCTCAAGGGCGTGAAAGAAAAAATCGCTGATCTCAACAACCGTGTGCTGCCACACGGGGTGCAAATCGAGCCCTTCTACGACCGCTCGTGGCTGATGGGCAAAACCTTGACCACGGTGTTCAAAAACTTGGTCGAGGGCGCGCTGCTGGTGTCGCTGGTGTTGTACCTGTTCTTGTCCAACATGCGCGCCTCATTGGCCGTGGTGGTGGTGATTCCGTTGGCCTTGTTGGCCACGTTCTTGGGCCTCAAAATCATGGGCGTGCCGGCCAACTTGTTGAGCTTGGGCGCGATGGACTTTGGCATCATCGTGGACGGCGCGGTGATCGTGATTGAAAACATCATGCACCGCCTGTCTGAGCGCGGCGAAGGCATGAATGAGAAAGAGCGGCGCACACTCATCACCAACGCGGCCAACGAAGTGGGACGCCCCACCTTGTTCTCGATGCTGATCATCATTGCGGCGCACATCCCCATCTTTGCCTTGCAGCGCCATGAAGGACGCATTTTCCAACCCATGGCCTTGTCGGTCACCACAGCCTTGATTGGCGCCTTGATCTTTTCGCTCACCTTGGTGCCCTTGCTGGCCTATTGGATGTTGCGCAAAGGCATTCCGCACGGCGACAACCGCTTGGTGGCTTGGGCCAAACACGTCTACACCCCGGTCTTGGACTGGGCCATTGCGAAGCCGCGCAAGGTCGTCACGATTGCACTGAGTTGTTTTGCGCTGTCTGTCGTAGCCGCCGCCCATTTGGGCTCGGAGTTCTTGCCTGAGCTCAACGAAGGCACCTTCTGGGTCAACTGGGACATGCCGGCCAGCGTGTCGCAAGATGAAGCAGCCAAAATTTTGCGCAAAGCGCGCCTGCAACTGCTGACGGTGCCTGAAGTGCGCACGGTGGTATCGAAAGCGGGCCAGCCCGAAGACGGCACCGACCCCAAAACCCTCAGCATGGCCGAGGTGTTTGTCGACGTGAAACCTGCCGAAGAATGGCGCAAGGGCATGACGCGCGAGTTGTTGATTGAAGAGATGGACGAGAAGCTGGCCGTTATTCCCGGCGTGGACCCCGCGTTCTCGATGCCGATTCGCGACAACGTGCTGGAGTCGATCTCGCAAATCAAAGGACAGATCGTGGTCAAGGTCTCGGGCGACGACTTGACAGAGCTACGTCGCACCACGGAGGCCATGCAACGCGAGTTCAAGCAAGTGCCAGGCGTGCAGCGCGCAGAGATTGACCGCCTGGGCGAAGTGCCGCAGCTGGTGATCGACATTGACCGCGACCGCGCCTCACGCTTAGGTCTGAATGTGGGCGACGTACAAGACGTGATCGAGTCGGCGCTGGCCGGGCGTGCCATCACCCAAATTTGGGAGGGTGAGCGCAAGTTCAGCGTGGTGGTGCGGCTGCCGGGCGACAAGCGCACAGCCGCCAACTTGCCCACCACCCCAATCGCCATGCCAGGCGGGGGCTACACCACGCTGGAGAACGTGGCCACCATTCGGCAGGCCAGTGGCGCGATGAACATTGCGCGTGAGGCAGGTCGACGCACGATGGCGATTGGTATTTTTGTGAAGGGTCGCGACATGGGCTCCATCGTCGCTGACATGAAAGCACGCGTGGCCAAGAACGTGACGATTGCCGACAACTACGCCGTCACCTGGTCCGGCGAGTTCGAAAACCAAGAGCGCGCCATGCAACGTTTGGCGGTGGTGGTGCCGATTTCGCTGTTGCTGATTTTTGTGCTGTTGTTTGACGCATTTGCCTCGTTCAAAACCGCGGGGCTGATCTTGCTCAACGTGCCTTTGGCCTTGATTGGTGGTTTTGTGGCGCTGTGGATTTTCAGCATCCCGCTGTCGGTGTCTGCGGCCATTGGCTTCATTGCGCTGTCGGGTCAAGCCGTGCTCAATGGCGTGGTGATGTTGTCGGTGTTCCAGCAGTTGCGCAACGCGGGCCTCACCGTGATAGACGCCGTCAAAGAAGGCGCGCTGCAGCGGCTACGCACCGTGCTGATGACGGCCATGCTGGCGGCTCTGGGGTTGCTGCCGATGGCCTTGAGCCACGACATTGGCTCTGAAACGCAGCGCCCCTTGGCGATTGTGGTGATTGGTGGCTTGTTCACCGCCACGCTGCTGACCTTGGTGGTATTGCCCGCGCTGTATGTGGCGTGGTTCTCCAACAGCCCCAAACCCAGCAACGGCAACGCTCACTGATTTTTTGGCGCGGCCGCAGGTGGGGACCAACGCTTGAGCAACAAGGCGTTGGTCATGACGCTGACCGAGCTCAAGGCCATGGCGGCCCCCGCGACCACCGGGCTCAAAAACCCTAAGGCTGCCAGCGGAATGCCTGCCAAGTTGTAGGCAAACGCCCAAAACAGGTTTTGCCGAATCTTGGCCACGGTGCGGCTGGAGATGTCCAGCGCCGCCCCGACCAAGGCCACCTCGCCACGCATGAGGGTGATGCCAGCGGCTTGCATGGCCACGTCGGTGCCGCCCCCATGGGGGTTGGCCATGGCCATGCCGACGTCTGCGACAGCCAATGCGGGCGCATCGTTGATGCCGTCCCCCACAAAAGCCACCACCCGAGGCACGCCGTGCTCGCCCTGCTGCAAGCGCCGCACCAGGGCCGATTTGTCACCCGGCAACACCTCGGCATGGACCTCGTCATCGCGCAGGCCCAGGCGTTGTGCCATCGCGCGTGCAGCGCCCAGGTTGTCGCCAGAGATCATGACCAAGCGCAAACCGCCTGCGCGCAAGGCAGCCAAGGCGGCTTGCACGCCGGGCTTGGGCTCGTCACCAAAAGCCAACACCGCACGGGGCAACAGCTGCGCCGTCTCGCCCGAACCCACCCGCTCGGCCAACACCGACACGGTGGCACCTTGGGCCTGCAAGGCCAGGGCTTGCGCCTGCCAGGGTACGGCTTGGCTGGCTGAACTTGTCAAGTTCAAGGCCGTCATCCAGCGCAAACTGCCCAGCAGCAGCGCGCGTTCCTGCACTTGGCCTTCGCTACCGTAGCCGGGCACCGCGCGCACGGCTTGTGGGGCTTCAATGATGATGTTCTGGTTTTTGGCGGCCTGCACGACCGCTCGTGCCAAGGGGTGCTCGCTGCCACTTTGCAAACTGGCGGCCATGGCCAACCAATCGTCTGCGCCCTCCACGGCGTTGGCAACGGGGGTGAGCGACAGCAAGCGCGGCTGGCCCACGGTCAGGGTGCCGGTTTTATCAAACGCCACCGTGTCCACCCGGTGCGCCACCTCCAGGGCTTGGACGTCTTTGATCAAGATGCCATGTTTGGCCGCCACGCCCGTGCCCGCCATGATGGCCGCCGGCGTGGCCAGCCCCAGGGCACACGGACAAGCAATGACCAACACGGCCACAGCATGAATCAGCGACAGCTCGACGCTGTGGCCGCTCCACCACCATGCCAGCAAGGTCAGCAAGGCCAACACCAACACCACAGGCACAAACACGGCGGAGACTTGATCCACCAGCCGTTGAATGGGCGCCTTGGCCGATTGCGCGTCTTCCACCAAGCGGATGATGTTGGCCAAGACGGTAGCGGTTCCGGTAGCCGAGACCTGGATGACCAAGCGCCCTTCACCGTTGATGCTGCCCCCGGTCATTCGGGCGCCAACCCCCTTGGTCACAGGCAGCGGCTCGCCTGTGAGCATGGATTCGTCCAACTGGGAGTCCCCTTCAAGCACCAAGCCATCGGCGGGGACGCGCTCACCCGGCAACACCACCACACGGTCGCCCACCAACAGCTCGTCGATCGGAATGTCTTGTTCGCCATCGGGCCCAATCACGCGCGCACGTTCAGGGCGCAAGGCATGCAGGGCACGAATGGCGTCGGTGGTTTGACGTTTGGCGCGCGCCTCCAACCATTTGCCCAAGAGCACCAGCGTGATGACCACCGCCGAACCCTCGAAATACAAATGCGCCATGGTGCCCGCGGAGGCCGACCACCATAACCACACCGAGAGCGCCCAGCCGGCCGTCGTGCCCAAGGCCACCAACAAGTCCATGTTGCCTGTACCCGCCAACAAGGCGTGCCAGCCCGCTTTGTAAAAACGCGCGCCCAACACAAACTGCACCGGCGTGGCCAACAAAAACTGCCATACGGCGGGCAGCATCCAGTGTTGGCCTAACAGATCGCCCACCATGGGCAACACCAACGGCAAGCTCAACACCGCCCCGGCCAACACCGGTGAGAACCCGGCCCAGGGCCCCGCAGCTTGTTGTTCGAGATGCTCAGGCGCCAATGGCTCGTATCCAGCATCGCGCACCGCACGGCGCAGGCGCGCCTCGTGACTGCTGTCGGTGTCGTTCCACGACACCCGCGCAGACTCTGTCGCTAAATTAACACTGACGCCAGCGACACCGGGCAGCTTGGCAATTGCGCGCTCCACACGGGCCACACACGAGGCACAGGTCATGCCCCCAATGCCGATGTCGCTGGTGGTGTCGCTCATAAGCGTTAAGCTTACTCCCTTGTTAAGGAGCGACGGATGAAGCACACATTCCAAGTGCAAGGCATGACCTGTGGTCACTGCGAGATGGCGGTCAAAAAAGCCTTGCTGCGACTCGACCCCGAAGCCAAAGTTGACATTGACCGCGCGCACAACCAGGTGGCGGTTGAGAGCGAGGCCTCTCACGAAGCGCTGGCGCACGCGATGGCCGAAGAAGGGTACGCCGTCGCATGAGCGCCCTCACACAAGCCCGCGGTGTTGAACGCTTGGTGCGGGGCCAAGACACGCAAGACGGGGCGGGTGTGCGCCTCACTCGGGTGTTGTCACACGATTTGCAGCAGCGCTTGGACCCGTTCTTGATGCTCGACGCATTTGGCAGCGACAAGCCCGACGACTACATTGCCGGGTTCCCCAACCACCCGCACCGCGGCTTTGAAACCGTCACCTACATGATCGCGGGTCGCATGCGACACCGTGACAGCGGCGGCCATGAAGGCTTGCTGCAAAACGGTGGCGTGCAATGGATGACCGCCGGACGCGGCTTGGTGCACAGCGAAATGCCCGAGCAAGAAGAAGGCGTGATGGAGGGTTTTCAACTCTGGCTCAACTTGCCTGGCAAAAACAAGTTGTGCGAGCCGTGGTACCTTGACATTCAAAGTGCAGACATTCCCGAAGTGACCACGCCTGAGCAAGTGTTGGTGCGGGTGATTGCGGGCACAGCCCACGGGGTCAGCGGGGCTGTGACACGCGAGCACACCGAGCCGCTTTATCTGGATGTGCATTTCCCCGACCGCGATGGCGTGGTTCTGGAACAGGCCATTCCTTCAACCCACCATGCCTTTCTGTACGTATACCGTGGCGGTTTAAACGTCGTCCAGGGCGACAGCCTCACCGCAGTGGCCACACAGCGCATGGCCATACTGAGCAACGGCGGTGACGGCGTGGTGTTGCGTGCACAAGCCAATACCCGCGTGATTGTGATTGCGGGCAAACCGTTGCACGAGCCGATTGCGCAATACGGTCCGTTTGTGATGAATACACGCGAAGAGTTGGCACAAGCCGTGGATGACTTCCGTGCCGGTTTGATGGGTTGAGTTCAGCAACTTTACGTAACTTATTGCGTCACACAAGATGGCGACACATTGCCCGCGCACAGTCCGCACTTGAGGGAGGCACGTCGCTTCTTGTTTCAAAGGACATGGTCATGACACGTTTGACGCTTTCACATTTGACACGCGCATCCACACTGGCCGGGCTTGCTCTGGCCTTGAGTCTGGGTGTTCACGCCCAAGGCATGGGCGGCATGGGCATGCCTGGCGACGGCATGATGGGTCACCCACACATGGGCGACCACAGCAAGCAGCACGCGCACATGGCACAACGTTGGGAAGCACGCCTGCAAGAGCTCAAGGGCGTGCTCAAACTCGGCAGCGGTCAAGAACCGGCTTGGGCCGCTTTTTCAGAAGCCGTGAAGCCCCCGACCAATCCAGCCATATCGCCCTTAGCGCGTGACGCCTTGGCCAAGCTGACCACTCCGGAGCGCATGGAGAAAATGGCGGCCTTCCATGAGGCACATCAAGCCGACATGCACACACAGATGAAGCAACGCAGCGATGCCACCAAGCAGTTTTATGCGCAGCTGACCCCGGAGCAGCAAAAGATCTTTGATGCGCAAACCTTGCCACGCGAACCCCACAACAGGGGCCGCATGGGTCAAGGCCCAGCGACCAAGGCCGATTAAACGTCGATGTTGGCAGCGCGCAAGGCGTTGCTTTCGATGAAGTTGCGACGGGGCTCCACCTCGTCGCCCATCAACATGGTGAACACGCGATCGGCTTCGATCGCGTCGTCAATTTGTACACGCAACAATCGACGCACATTGGGATCCATGGTGGTTTCCCACAGTTGCTCAGGGTTCATTTCACCCAAGCCTTTGTAACGCTGGCGTGCGGTGGCGTGTTCGGCCTGTGCAATCAACCAACGCATGGCAATGCGAAAGTCGCTGACTTTTTCTTCTTTCGCTTTTTCGCCCTCGCCGCGTTGAACACGCGAGCCTTCGCTGAGCAAGCCACGGAAAGTTTGAGCTGCCTCGGCCAGGGCTGCGTAATCGGCACCGTGCACAAAGTCTTGCGTGATGACGCTGCTCTTGACGTTGCCGTGGTGGCTGCGGCTGATGCGCAAAATAGGTTTGTCCGTGCGGACATCGAACTCCCCCGAAGCTTCTGAACCACTTCCGAGTTCGCGCAATTTGGCCTGCATGGCCACAGCAGAGGCTTCTGCTTCAGCCACTGTGTCGAGATTGACGGATACACCATCCGCCATGGCACGCAGCGCCTCTGCATCCATGAACCCACTCAAACGTGCAATGACTGCTTCTGCGAGTTGGTGCTTTCGTGCCAATTCGGCCAAGGTGTCACCACTCAAGGTTTGGGGATTGGCGCCACCGGTGGTGATGCTGGCGTCTTTGAGCGCAATGCGCAGCAAGAAGCTGTCGAGTGCGGGGCCATCTTTGAGGTACTGCTCTTCTTTGCCCACTTTGACTTTGTAGAGGGGCGGCTGCGCGATGTAGATGTGGCCGCGCTCTACCAACTCGGGCATTTGTCGGTAAAAGAAGGTCAACAACAATGTACGAATGTGCGCGCCGTCCACGTCGGCGTCGGTCATGATGATGATGCGGTGGTAACGTAATTTGTCGACGTTGAAGTCGTCTGTGGCTGACTTACCCGATTCGGCACTGGCTTTGCCGATGCCGGTGCCCAAGGCCGTGATGAGGGTCAAAATTTCATTGCTGGTCAGCAGCTTTTCGTAACGCGCCTTTTCAACGTTCAAAATCTTGCCGCGCAAGGGCAAGATGGCTTGAAATTTACGGTCGCGCCCTTGTTTGGCGGAGCCCCCCGCGGAGTCGCCCTCGACGATGTAGATTTCGCACAAGGCTGGGTCTTTTTCTTGGCAATCGGCCAGCTTGCCTGGCAAGCCCATGCCGTCCAAGACCCCTTTGCGACGTGTCATTTCACGCGCTTTGCGTGCGGCTTCACGGGCACGTGCAGCGTCCACAATCTTGCCGCAAATGATCTTGGCGTCGTTAGGGCGCTCTTGCAAATAGTCGGTCAGTGTTTTGGCCACGATGTCTTCCACAGGCGCACGCACTTCACTTGAAACCAATTTGTCTTTGGTCTGACTGCTGAACTTGGGCTCGGGTACTTTCACCGACAACACACAGCACAAACCTTCGCGCATGTCGTCACCCGTGACTTCAACTTTGGCTTTTTTGGCAAAGTCGTTTTCTTCGATGTATTTGTTGATCACGCGCGTCATGGCAGCGCGCAGGCCCGTCAGATGGGTGCCTCCATCCCGTTGCGGGATGTTGTTGGTGAAGCACAGCACGCTTTCGTTGTAGCCATCGTTCCACTGCATGGCCACTTCAACGCCAATGCTGGTGCCGGGGATGCCACCGTAACTCTCTGCTGGACGTTCCCCTTCAGCATAAAACGCGTTGGGGTGCAATATTTTTTTTCCCGAGTTGATGAAGTCGACAAAGCCTTTGACGCCGCCAGTCCCCGAAAAATCGTCTTCTTTGCCTGTACGTTCATCGATCAAGCGAATGCGCACACCGTTGTTCAAGAAGCTCAGTTCGCGCAGGCGTTTGCTCAAGATTTCATAGTGAAAGTCACTGTTTTGCGTGAAGATTTCTACGTCAGGCAGAAAGTGAACTTCGGTGCCGCGTTTTTCTGTATCGCCTGTGATCTTCATGGGGGAGACTTCAAACCCATTGACGACTTCAATCAAACGGTTTTGGACGAATCCTTTGGCAAATTCCAAGGTATGAACTTTGCCATCGCGACGAACGATCAAACGCAATGACTTGGACAGCGCATTGACACACGACACACCCACACCGTGCAGGCCACCCGAGACCTTGTAGCTGTTTTGGTTGAACTTTCCACCGGCATGCAACTCGGTCAAGGCAATTTCGGCTGCACTGCGCTTGGGCTCGTGCTTGTCGTCCATCTTGACGCCCGTGGGAATACCACGACCGTTGTCAGTGACGCTGATGGAGTTGTCACTGTGGATGGTGACCACGATGTCGTCACAGTGCCCTGCCAATGCTTCATCGATGGAGTTATCCACCACTTCAAAGACCAAGTGATGCAAGCCCGTGCCATCCGATGTGTCACCGATGTACATGCCTGGGCGCTTGCGCACAGCTTCAAGACCTTCAAGAATTTGAATCGATCCCTCACCATAGCCTTCACCAGGCGTTTCTTGGTTGGGGGTGTTTGCAGTAGGTTCAGTCATGGAAAGTCTTCGTTCGCGACAAAAGGGATGCCGCGGGATCTGTCAAAAAATAAGGTGAGACGTTGCTTAAATGCGCATCGGCATCACAACGTATTTGAAAGTTGCGTTTTCAGGAATGGTGATCAAAGCAGAACTGTTGGAATCTGCCAGGTCAATTTGAACCATGTCTTGGTCCATGTTGGTCAGTGCGTCAATCAAATAAGTCACATTGAAACCAATTTCAATCGCATCGCCACCGTAATCAATTTCAAGTTCATCGACGGCCTCTTCTTGTTCTGCGTTGCTGGAAGCAACACGCAGCAGACCCGGTTCAAGGTTCAAACGAACACCTTTGAATTTCTCGCTGGTCAAAATGGCTGTACGTTGCAGCGTTGCCAACAAAGCCGTGCGACCCAAGGTGATGGTGTTTTTGTGATTCTTTGGAATCACCCGGTTGTAATCTGGAAATTTGCCTTCAACCAATTTGGTGACAAACTCCATGCCATCGAAGCTGAACTTGGCTTGGTTGCTGGCGAACTGCATGTCGATGGCACCTTCTTTGTCGCTCAAAAGGCGCTGCATTTCCAAAACAGTCTTACGCGGCAAGATCACCTCTTGACGTGGCACCTCAATGTCCAAGGTGGCTGAGGCAAAGGCCAAGCGGTGGCCATCGGTGGCCACCAAACTCAACTGTTTGCCCTCTGCGACAAACAAAATGCCATTGAGGTAGTAGCGGATGTCATGGATGGCCATGGCAAACGACACCTGGTGCAACAACTCTTTCAGCGTTTTTTGTGGAACGCTGAAAGCAGGGCCAAAGTTGGCGGCTTCTTGAACCAGTGGAAAGTCTTCGGCTGGCAAAGTTTGCAAAGTGAAACGACTCTTTCCACCTTTGAGGATGACCTTGTTCTGGCTCGACTCCAGGCTGACTGTTTGATCCGATGGCATGGTGCGCAAAATGTCAATCAACTTTCGCGCACCAATGGTCGTTGTGAAATTGCCTGAATCACCGTCGAGTTCTGCGGTGGTTCTAATTTGAATTTCCAAATCACTGGTCGTCAATTGCAACGAGGCGCCAGTTTTGCGAATCAACACATTGGCCAATATGGGCAAGGTATGGCGGCGCTCAACGATGCCTGCAACAGATTGCAACACTGCAAGTACCTTGTCTTGCGTAGCCTTCAGAACGATCATGGTTTCCTCTTGATTTCTTAATTTAAATTAGTAGTAGTAGATAAGCACAGCAGGTTTCTGTGGAAAACAGCATTTTCCTCTTTTTTTTCAACCACTTGTGGCCGCTTCAATGGTGTTGGTAAGGCTGATTTTTGGTGTCGCATCAAACTGGATAACTTCTGAAAGTGCACGCACTCTGTGGATAACTCATGGTTTATTCTTTTTTCATCCACAGCTTTGTACAAAGTGGTTTTAACCCTTGAGTGTTTGCTCAAGCACGTGGAGCTGTTGGTTGAGTTCCGTCAGTTGCAAGCGCTCTGCTGTGATCTTTCGAACCGCATGAAGCACTGTGGTGTGGTCTCTGCCACCAAACAGCTCTCCAATTTCAGGCAAGCTCTTTTGTGTGAGTTCTTTGGCAAGGTACATGGCAATTTGTCTGGGCCTGGCGATCGAGGCCGGGCGTTTCTTTGAATACATGTCGGCGACTTTGATCTTGTAGTAATCGGCCACCGTTTTCTGAATGTTTTCAACAGAAATTTGTCTATTTTGAATTGACAACAAGTCGCGCAATGCATCGCGTGCCAGTTGGATCGAAATTTCTTTTTGGTTGAAACGCGAATAGGCCAGAATTTTCCGCAATGCACCTTCGAGCTCACGCACGTTGGAGCGAACATTTTTTGCCACGAAGAACGCAACTTCCTCAGGCATTTCTGTGCCTTCATTACGCGCCTTGCTGATCAAAATAGCCACCCGCATTTCCAGCTCTGGGGGCTCAATGGCCACCGTCAGACCCGCGTCAAACCTCGAAACCAAACGTTCGTGGATGTCGGTCAACCCCTTGGGGTAGGTGTCGCTGGTCATCACAATGTGTGATTTTTTAGCCAGCAAGGCCTCAAATGCATTGAAAAACTCTTCTTGTGTTCGCTCCTTGTTGGCAAAAAACTGAACATCATCGATGAGCAGCAGGTCCAAGGAGTGGTAGCGCTCTTTGAATTCATCAAAGGTTTTGCGCTGATAGGCCTTAACCACATCAGAAACAAATTGCTCTGCATGGATGTAGAGAACTTTCGCATCGGGTCGTTCCGCCAACAGCTTATTGCCTACTGCATGCACCAAATGGGTCTTTCCCAAACCAACGCCACCATAAATGAACAGAGGGTTGTAGAGTTGTCCAGGCATGGTGGCAACATGCATGGCGGCTGCCCTGGCCATTCGGTTGGCAGTACCCTCCACCAAACTGTCGAAGGTCAATGCCGTGTTGAGTCGGGTTCGAGGCCCATTGGGGGGAGACTCTTCCAAGCCAATGAGGCTCTCTGGCAAGGACTCTAATTCTTGAGAATATGGCAGAGACCTAGATCTGATCGACGGTTCTTTGGGAGTGATTGCTAACTCAAGATGAACGGGCTGGCCATACATTTGATGCAAGATGCTGGAGATTCGGTGTGCATACTGAGCCCGAATCCAATCTAACTTGAAGCGATTACCCACCAAAACGACCACGCGACTCAAGTCCTCTGCGACCGTCGCTGTGAGCGGCTTGATCCATGTATTGAACTGTTGTTCGGGTAATTCTTGAGCCAACTGGTCGACGCAGGCTTGCCATAAACCATCGCCAGAGCCTGCTGGTAAGCCGTCGGAACCGTTGGATGGAGATGCGCCCTGGATCATGAATTTTTCTGTGGATAGGTACGCTCAAAAGGAACGCGGTTAGCGACTTTATCAAAAATTTATCCACAGGGGGAATAAAAATGCAGGCGTACAAATATCAGGCCTTTGAGCATGCCAGTTCATGGTATTGCCGAGCATCGAAAAATTTGCGATAATTATCGGTTTCCCTGATCAACAGGGTTCAGACATTTGGAATCAACATGAAACGCACTTACCAGCCTTCAAAAACCCGCCGCGCTCGCACCCATGGATTTTTGGTCCGCATGAAAACCCGTGGCGGCCGTGCCGTGATCAACGCACGTCGCGCCAAAGGCCGCAAGCGCCTGGCCGTCTGATCGCTGCGCGATCGACATTCATTGCAGCACGTGCGGCTCTGTGGTTCACTTGAAGCAATGGGCTGAATTTCAGGCCGTCATGCGTTCAGGAATTGCTGCCAAAACGGCGCATTTCGTTTTGCATCAATGGCCAATCACACAACAGCATGCGAAGGGGCTTGGGTTTACAAAAACTCAGGCCCCATTTGCTGAGGGTGTGATGTGCTTGGGTGCTTTAACGCCCAAGCGGTGGGCCAAACGAGCGGTCACGCGCAACTTGATCAAGCGGCAGATACACCACGTGTCCCAGGAATTCGAACGCAGCTTACCTGCAACGGCCTACGTCGTGCGGTTGAGGGCGGCTTTTGATCCCCAAACGTTTCTCAGCGCATCATCGGTGCCACTCAAACAATGTGTGCGCGAGGAATTGACACAATTGTTTGCCAAAGTCGTGCCGTCATGATGCAAGGATTTTTAATCCGCTGTGTTCGCGCTTACCGGTTGTTGCTCAGTCCTTGGCTGGGGTCTGGTTGCAGGTTTGAGCCGACGTGTTCTGCCTACGCACTGGGTGCCCTGCAGTCACATGGTGCTGCGAGCGGAACATATTTGACGATGTCTCGTTTGTTGCGCTGCCACCCTTGGTGTGCAGGCGGCCCAGACCCTGTGCCTGTGAAGTCAAACCTTTTTTCTCAACTTTTGCCATCCTCCAACCCCGGAAGAAATCTTCATGAATGACATTCGTCGCACCATTTTGTGGGTGATTTTTGGTTTTTCCATGGTCCTGCTGTGGGATCAATGGCAAGTCCACAACGGCAACAAAGCCACCTTTTTTCCGGCGCCCGCAACGGTGTCAAAAGAGGCCCATAGCCCAGTTGCTTCCAATGCGACAACCGCAGCAGATGTGCCATCTGCGCTCCAAAGCACAGCGCCCGGCACACCGCCAGTCACCGACAAAGCAAGTCATCAAAACAAAGAATACGTGGATGTGCAGACCGATGTGCTGAAGCTGCGTTTTGACAGCGACGGCGCCACGCTTGCAAGGCTGGAGTTTTTGCAACATGCAGACGTCAACCATGTGGGCAAAAACGTACTCTTGCTCGATGACAGTGCGGAGCGTATTTACCAAGCGCAAACCGGCTTGATTGGCAGTGCCACGGGCGAGACGTTGCCGACCCATAAAACCCGCATGAGTGTGCGACCCGGGCCGCGCGAACTTGACAAAAGTGCCGATGCGTTGACTGTGGTATTCGAGTCACCTGCCCAAGGTGGACTGAAGCTGGTGAAAACGTTCACTCTCAAACGTGGTGCCTATGACGTGGCGGTTCAACACGACATCGTCAACGTGGGTCAACAAGACATTGCCCCGCAGTTGTATTTCCAGTTGGTACGTGATGGCAACAAGCCTGTTGGCGAATCCTCTTTCTACTCCACATTCACAGGTCCCGCGGTCTACACAGAAGCCAAGAAATACCAGAAAGTGGAGTTTGCAGACGTCAAAAAGAAAAAAGTAGATGTCGAAAAAGTGGCAACAAACGGATACATCGCCATGGTGCAACACTACTTTGTCAGTGCCTGGGTGCTGCCTGATGGCCTGAGCCGCAACATTTCGATCGATGCGGTTGACATTGGTTCGACCATGCCAGACTGTTGTTACCGTGCGACCTTGATTGCCCCGTTAGACGCCATCAAGCCCGGAGAGACAAAAAGCGTTTCCGCCACTTTTTATGCTGGCCCCCAAGAGGAAAAAAAGCTCGAGGACATCTATCCTGGCTTGGAGTTGGTCAAAGACTATGGCTGGCTGACCATCATGGCCAAGCCCTTGTACTGGTTGCTGGACAAGCTCAACCACTATTTAGAAAATTGGGGATGGTCGATAGTGGCCTTGGTGGTGTTGCTCAAAGCCGGCTTTTATTGGCTCAATGCGCACGCGTACCAAAGTATGGCCAAAATGAAAGCCGTCAACCCGCGCATCATGGAGATGCGTGAACGCCTCAAAGACAATCCTCAGCAAATTCAGATGGAGATGATGAAGATCTACCGAGAGGAAAAGGTCAACCCGATGGGCGGTTGCTTGCCTATTGCAATCCAAATCCCGGTGTTCATTGCCTTGTATTGGGTCTTGCTCTCGACGGTTGAAATGCGCAACGCGCCATGGGTGGGATGGATTCACGATCTGGCTGCACCAGACCCGTTCTTCATTTTGCCCTTGGTCATGACGGGCACCACCATGCTGCAAACAGCGCTCAACCCTGCTCCGCCAGATCCGATGCAAGCAAAGATGATGTGGATCATGCCCTTGGCTTTCAGCGTGATGTTCTTTTTCTTTCCGGCAGGCTTGGTGCTTTACTGGATCACCAACAACGTCTTGTCGATTGCCCAACAATGGCTGATCAACGCGCGCATGGGCGTGCCCCCGCAGTTCAACCTTCCCAAGTTTTAAATTTGGCCATGGCCACCGCCCAACCCCGCAGCTCAAAAAGCTCGCGGGGTTTTTTCTAGACAATCATTGCTTATGCTGACCCAACACGACGCGCCGATCATTGCCATCGCAACAGCCTCAGGGCGAGGCGCGGTCGGCATTGTTCGGATCAGCGCAAAAGACATCGTGCCGCTTGTGCAGGCTTTGTGTGGGCGCAAGCTGAAAGCGCGGGAAGCCACCTATCTTCCCATCCATGATGCCCAAGGCGCGCCCATCGACCATGTGTTGGCCGTGTTCTTTCCTGGGCCGCACAGCTATACCGGAGAAGACGTCTTAGAGCTGCAGGCGCACGGCGGACCGGTGGTTTTGCAACTGTTGTTGTCACGCTGTATGGCGCTGGCTTCCATAGAACAAGATGGTCATCCACCACGGTTGCCGGATTTACGTTTGGCACAACCCGGAGAGTTCACCCAACGGGCTTTTTTGAATCACAAACTCGACTTGGCACAAGCTGAGGCGGTGGCAGATTTGATCGATGCCAGCACCGAGTCTGCCGCGCGAAGTGCGAGCCGTTCGTTGGCGGGCGAGTTTTCGGCAGAAATACATCGTCTGCGAGATGCGCTGATTCATTTGCGCATGTTGGTCGAAGCCACGCTCGACTTTCCTGAAGAAGACATTGATTTTTTACAACAAGCCAATGCACAAGGTCAGCTGGCACAGCTGCAACAGCACGTGGCACAGGTGTTTCAGCGCACTCAGCAAGGCGCCTTGCTGAGAGAAGGAATTCGGGTGGTGATTGCAGGCCAACCCAATGCGGGAAAGAGTTCTTTGCTGAACGCTTTGGCGGGCGCTGAGCTGGCCATCGTCACGCCCATTGCGGGCACCACGCGAGACGTGGTTCAGCAGACGATTCAGATCGAAGGCGTTCCGCTCCACGTCATTGACACGGCTGGGTTGCGAGATCACAGCGAAGCGGACGAGGTCGAGCGCATCGGCATGTCACGCGCATGGGACCAAATTGCTTTGGCCGATGCGGTGCTCATGATGCACGACCTGACCCGTCAGCAAGACCCCGCCTACATCCAAGCAGACGCGCACATCGTGGCGTCCCTGACGGACACCTTGGGTCGGCACGTGCCCGTCTTGCATCTTTGGAACAAAGCCGACGCAGGGCACCCTCAGGCTTTGAAGCCTGTGACGGAACAAGATCTCGTGGTGTCTGCCAAAACAGGCCAAGGCCTTCCTGCATTGCGGCAAAAATTGCTAAACGTGGTGGGATGGCAAGCCGGCGCAAGCGATGGCGTGTTCATGGCCCGCGAAAGACACGTCCAAGCGCTGCGAGAGGTTCAGGCACACTTGGGCCATGCGCATGACACATTACAAGCAACACATCCTGCGTTGGACGTATTGGCCGAAGAGCTGAGATTGGGACAAAACGCCCTCAACCGCATCACTGGAGAGTTCACCTCAGACGATCTGCTGGGTGTTATTTTCTCGAGCTTTTGCATCGGCAAATAGACCACGGCTGACCGATAAAATCAGCCCATGACCCATCCCGTGAACACAGTGCCCGTCGCGCTCGACGACCAACGCATCTTGGCTTTGGCCCATGAGACGCTTGAAATTGAGGCGGATGCTGTGCGTCAACTGCGCGATCGCTTATCTCCCAGTTTTGTACAAGCAGTACGCGCCATTTTGGCGGTGCGCGGCCGTGTGGTGGTGATGGGCATGGGCAAAAGTGGACACATTGGGCGCAAGATCACTGCCACCTTGGCCTCCACAGGAACGCCTGCCATGTTTGTGCACCCTGCCGAAGCCAGCCATGGGGACTTAGGCATGGTGAAAGACACCGATTTGGTGATTGCCATCTCCAACAGTGGCGAGAGCGATGAGCTGTCCGCCATCTTGCCTGTGCTCAAGCGACAGGGCGTGCCTTTGATTGGCATCACGGGCGGCGCGCAATCTACATTGGCCCGGCACGCGGACATCGTGCTTGACAGCGCCGTGAGCAAAGAGGCCTGCCCATTGAACTTGGCACCCACGGCAAGCACCACGGCACAGATGGCGCTCGGAGACGCCTTAGCTGTCGCGCTGTTGGACGCGCGTGGCTTCAAGGCCGAAGACTTTGCGCGTTCGCACCCCGGGGGGTCCTTGGGGCGGCGTTTGCTGACCCATGTCAGCGACGTCATGCGCAGTGGCGATGCTGTTCCCAGCGTGTTGCCATCGGCCACCTTCAGCGCGTTGATGCGTGAGATGAGCGACAAAGGCTTGGGTGCTTCTGCGGTGGTGGATGCGCAGCGCAAGGTACTCGGCATATTCACAGATGGAGACCTTCGTCGCTTGATAGAAAAAGGCATCGACATGCGGACACTGCGGGCAGAACAAGTGATGCACCCCAACCCGCGCACGGTGCGAGACACTGCGTTGGCCGCAGAGGCGGCCGAGTTGATGGAGCTGCATCGCATCACCAGCGTGCTGGTGGTCGATGAGCGCGCGTGTTTATGCGGCGCCGTCAACAGCAACGACCTGATGCGGGCCAAGGTGATTTGATGGCTAAGCCAATGCCCACCATGCCGGCGCTCTCGATCGCCCCCGCCCTGTTGTTGCGCGCGCAAGGGATTCGGGTGGTATTTTTTGACGTCGATGGTGTCTTGACCGATGGGGGTTTGTATTTCACGGAGACGGGCGAGACCATCAAGCGCTTTTCCACCTTGGATGGTCACGGTTTGAAAATGTTACAAAAGGCCGGCATCACCCCTGCCGTGATCACCGGGCGTGACAGCGCCCCCTTGCGCACGCGTTTGAAAGCCTTGGGCATTGAACACGCCGTCTACGGCACCGAAGACAAGGCCCCGGCAGCACAGCGCATTTTGGATGTCTTGGGTCTGAGCTGGACACAAGCGGCCGCCATCGGGGACGACTGGCCCGACTTGGCGGTGATGCAGCGCGTGGCCTTTGCTTGCGCGCCCTTGAATGCGCATGTTGAAGTCAAAGCTATGGCGGACTATGTCACACAGTCTCAAGGTGGCCACGGTGCTGCGCGCGAGTTGTGTGATTTGTTGCTGGTCGCATCCGGACGCTACGCAGACATCTGGCGTAGTTATTTGGCATGATCACCTTTGCCAAAACCGTTTGGCTGCGCTCGCGTCAACACTGGGACCAGCTGGCGGTTTACGTGCCCTTGTTGTTGATGGGCCTGTTGGCATTGGCGACCTATTGGTTGGTTCGCCACACGCCTGTTGTGGTGGATGTGGCGTTGGAGGCAGCGCCTCAACACGTGCCAGACTACTTCATGCGTGACTTCTCGGTCAAAGTTTTTGACGCGCAAGGGCAGCTCAAAAATGAAATGTCTGGTGTTCAAGGACGTCACTACCCCGATACAGACACACTTGAAATTGACCAGCCGCGCATTCGCGCCATTGCGAAAGATGGGCGCGTGACGGTTGCGCGTGCAGGCCGCGCGGTGATCAACGCCGACGGGTCGGAGGTTCAATTGTTTGACAAGGCCGTCTTGCTTCGAGAGTCGGTTCCAACTGGGCCAGATCCAAGACAGCTGCGCAGCGAGTTGAGAGGTGAGTTTTTCCACCTGTTTGCCAATGCAGAAAAAATCAAAACGAATCTACCGGTCGAATTGCTCAGAGGCACGGGAGACCGTTTGATTGCTGACAGCATGGAATTAGACAATTTAGACCGCGTCATGCAACTCAGTGGCCGTGTTCGCGTCACACTGGCGCCTCGCGCTGTCAAGCCTTGATCAATGCGGGGCACCCACAAAAAAGGCTCCAGTTAGGAGCCTTTTAGATTGATGCAGGTGCTGACGTGAATCAGTAGCTGTTGCCACCGCCGCCAAAGCCGCCGCGACCACCGCCGCCGCCGCCACTGCGACCACCGCCGCCGCCTTCACGACCGCCGCCGCCGTAAGGGCTACGGAAACCGCCGCCGCCGCCTTCACGGCCGCCACCACCACCACCGCCGTAGCCGCCGCCACCACCACCACCGCCGTAACCGCCACCGCCAGTGCGGGGAGGACGTGCTTCCATGGGACGGGCTTCGTTAACGACCAAACTGCGACCACCCAAAGGTGCGCCGTTCATGCCTTCGACTGCAGCAAGTGCCTCGGCATC
>CANFJA010000011.1 GCA_947447235.1 Comamonadaceae bacterium | reverse complement strand
CAAGCACAGCGCTTGGCGCAAGTCGCCCACGACGGCTTGGCACGCAGCATTCGCCCGGTCCACACACCGCTTGACGGCGACACCCTGTTTGCCCTGGGCACCGGCACCAGCGGCCAAGCGGCTGACATGATGCTGCTGAGCACCCTGGCGGCAGAAGTCACCGCCATGGCGGTGGTCCATGCCATCCAAGCCGCCAGCGAATTGCGACTGGGCCAGCACTGGTGGCCGGCCATGTCTCAGCTGCCTCACCCGCATGGCACCCAAGCCAAGGCGCCATGAAAAAAGGCCCAGTTCACATGAACTGAGCCTAGGGGACAGGTCAAGAAAATTTATTTCAAAGCCTTGAAGCGCACGCGCTTGGGCTTGGCGCCTTCTTCACCCAAACGCTTCTTCTTGTCGGCTTCGTACTCTTGGTAGTTGCCGTCAAAGAACACCCACTGGCTGTCGCCTTCGGCCGCCAAGATATGGGTGGCGATGCGGTCGAGGAACCAGCGGTCGTGGCTGATCACCATCACCGAGCCAGCAAACTCCAACAGCGCATCTTCCAGCGCACGCAAGGTCTCCACGTCCAAGTCGTTGGAGGGTTCGTCCAGCAGCAACACGTTGCCGCCTTCGATCAAGGTTTTGGCCAAGTGCAAGCGACCACGTTCGCCCCCTGACAACATACCGACTTTCTTTTGCTGGTCGCCGCCGTTGAAGTTGAAGCGCCCGCAGTAAGCGCGGCTGGGCATTTGAAACTTGCCCACGGTCAAGATGTCCAAGCCACCTGAGATGTCTTCCCACACGGTTTTGTCATCGTTCAAGTCGTCGCGCGTCTGGTCCACAAAGGCCATCTTCACGGTTTGACCGACTTTGACTTCGCCGCTGTCGGGCTTTTCTTTGCCCGCAATCAGCTTGAACAAGGTGGACTTACCGGCCCCGTTCGGGCCGATGATGCCCACGATGGCACCGGCGGGCACTTGAAAGCTCAGGTTGTCGATCAACACCCGGTCGCCAAACGACTTGCTGACGTTTTTGAATTCGAACACTTCGTTGCCCAAACGCTCGGCCACGGGAATGAAAATTTCCTGGGTCTCGTTGCGTTTTTGGTATTCGTAATCCGACAGTTCTTCAAAGCGGGCCAAACGCGCCTTGCTCTTGGCTTGACGCCCCTTGGGGTTTTGCCGCGACCACTCCAACTCTTTCTTCATCGCCTTGGCACGCGCATCTTCGGTGCGGTTTTCTTGCGCCAAACGGGCTTCTTTTTGCTCCAGCCAGGTGGAGTAGTTGCCTTTGTAGGGAATGCCGTGGCCGCGGTCGAGTTCCAAAATCCACTCGGCCGCGTTGTCCAAGAAATAGCGGTCGTGGGTGATGGCCACCACGGTGCCCGAGAAACGGGCCAAGAACTGCTCCAACCAATCCACCGACTCGGCGTCCAAGTGGTTGGTGGGCTCGTCCAGCAGCAGCATGTCGGGCTTAGAGAGCAACAAACGGCACAAAGCCACACGACGCTTTTCACCGCCCGAGAGTTTGCCCACGATGGCCTCCCAGGGCGGCAAGCGCAACGCGTCTGCAGCGATGTCGAGCAAGTGGTCCGAGCCGTCGCCCGCACCGGAGGCCGCAATGATGGCCTCGAGCTTGGCCTGCTCGGCGGCCAAGGCGTCAAAGTCGGCGTCTTCTTCGGCATAGGCGGCATAGACCTCTTCCAAACGCGCCTGGGCGTCTTTGACCTCGCCCATGCCGCTCTCGACCGACTGGCGCACGGTGTGCTCGGGGTCAAGTTGGGGCTCTTGGGGCAGATAGCCGATCTTCAAGCCAGCCATGGGAATGGCTTCACCTTCAATTTCCGTATCGATGCCCGCCATGATCTTGAGCAAGGTGGATTTGCCTGAACCGTTCAACCCCAACACACCAATCTTGGCGCCAGGGAAGAAGCTGAGGGAGATGTCTTTCAAAATCTGACGCTTGGGCGGCACGATCTTGCCGACACGGTTCATGGTGAAAACGTACTGGGCCATGGGTGGTTCTTTCGGGGTCGCAATTGCAATAAAGCAGGGATTATCCCTGCTGCGCCGATCCATGCCACAATACACACCGTTGTCGCCGCCAGTTGCCACAACATCAGCACTTCTGCTGGAGCCTGTTCCAAACACCTCTGTTTGTGATCTCTACCGCTCACCTTGTAAATATTGCCGACCTTTGACTGGGTGGCCTTCGGGCCAAGCGGGTTGGTGTCATGCGCTGACTTAGGCGCTCCATCATGAACTTTGAAGAATTG
The DNA here is from genome assembly GCA_947447235.1 of Comamonadaceae bacterium. Lineage (GTDB taxonomy): Bacteria > Pseudomonadota > Gammaproteobacteria > Burkholderiales > Burkholderiaceae_C > Limnohabitans. The sequence goes on along the minus strand of CANFJA010000011.1, from coordinate 19,084 downwards.
AATTTGGCTCCGGCCATCTTAAAAGCCGTACTCGAACAGGGCTACGAAACCCCCACCCCCATCCAAGCTCAGGCCATACCTGCTGTGCTCGAAGGTCACGACCTGCTGGCAGGCGCCCAAACCGGCACCGGCAAAACCGCCGCCTTCACCTTGCCCATGCTGCACAAGCTCACCATGAGCCGCAGCACCGAAAACAAATTCGGCGTCTACGGCGTGCGCGCCCTGGTGCTCACTCCCACGCGAGAGCTGGCAGCGCAGGTGGAAGAATCCATCCGCACCTACGGCAAATACTTGCAGCTCACCTCCACCGTCATCTTTGGCGGCGTGGGCATGAACCCACAAGTCGCCCGCATCAAAAAAGGCGTAGACATCCTGGTGGCCACGCCCGGTCGTTTGCTCGACTTGCAACAGCAAGGCTTGTTGGACTTGTCCACCGTGCAAATGCTGGTGCTCGATGAGGCCGACCGCATGCTCGACATGGGTTTCATCCATGACGTTAAAAAAATCTTGGCTCTGGTGCCCAAAGACAAACAAAGCCTGTTGTTCTCAGCCACCTTCAGCGACGAGATTCGTGAACTCGCCAATGCTTTGCTGAAGAACCCGCAAAGCATTCAGGTCACGCCCAGCAACACCACGGTGCAACGCATCACCCAAGTGGTCCACCCGGTGGGTCGTGGCAAGAAAAAAGCCCTGCTCGCACACATCATCAACGAGCACAACTGGAGCCAGGTGTTGGTGTTCACCCGCACCAAATTTGGCGCCAACAACGTGGCCGAGTTCTTGACCAAGAACGGCATCAATGCCATGGCCCTGCACGGCAACAAAAGCCAGACCGCCCGCACCCAGGCGCTGGCAGGCTTCAAGAGCGGCGACATCCGCGCCTTGGTGGCCACCGACATTGCCGCACGCGGCATCGACATCGACGAGTTGCCACACGTGGTGAACTACGAAATCCCCAACATCAGCGAAGACTATGTGCACCGCATTGGCCGAACCGGCCGTGCCGGCTCGAGCGGCGAAGCCGTGAGCTTGGTGTCCTTGGACGAAGAAGGCTTCATGAAAGACATTGAGCACTTCACCAAGCAGCAAGTCCCCGTCGTCGTCGTGGAAGGATTTGGCCCTGAGCCCGACGAAAAAGCCGAGCCCATCGCCATGGGCCGTCAAACCCTGTGGGGTGGCTTGGGCAAGCCCCCAGGCCGCGACGTGATGGCTGCTGCCGCCAAAGCAGCACGCAGCGAAATGATGCAGCGCATCCGCGACACCAAAGGCGCCTCAGGCGGCGGTGGACGAGGCGGCCGTGGCCCAGCACCCCGCGGCGAAGGCGTTGACAGCGAGGGCCGCGCACCCCGTCCCAACGGCCATGTGAGCCGTGACCGCAACGGCGAGCGCCCGCCCCGTGACGGCAACCGGCCCCAAGGCCAAGGCCCTCGTCCTGCACGCCAATTTGACAACCGCGGCCCACGCCCGGACGCTCCGCGTGCACCCCGTGACTTCGAACCACGCATGCCACGCGACAACGAGTCGCGCCCCCCGCGCGGTGACGAAGACGACTTCCAGCCCCGCGCCAATGCGCATTTGGGCACCCAAAGCGGCGTCAATGCCTTTGGCCACAAAACCCAAGGCGGCGGTCAGCGCCAGCCTGACCCCACACGCACCAGCGTCGACCTCATGACCGAGCGCAAACGCGGTGGCGGTGGCGGTTATGGCGGCGGTGGCGGTGGCCGACGCAATGGTGGCGGCGGTCGCTCTGGCGGTGGTGGGGGTCGCTCTGGCGGCGGTTATGGCGGCGGTGGCGGTGGCTACGGCCGCTGAAGCCTCAACGCTTGCCCTCGACGAAGCCCGATGATTTGACGATCAGCGGGCTTTTTTGATGCGCGACTTGCTGGCCTTGTCGTCAAGTGGAGGGCTTGCACTCTGGCACCGGTGTGGGCAAAGGGCCCCGGGCATAAAACGCACGCAAATTGGCCATCGTCAAGTCGGCCATGGCACGGCGCGTTTCTTCGGTGTGGCTGCCAATGTGCGGCGTCAGCACCACGTTGGACAAACTGCGCCACTCAGGCGACACACGGGGCTCATCCCAAAACACATCCAGACCTGCGCCCGCAATCGCCTTGGTTTTCAAGGCCTGCAGCAAGGCCTCTGGGTCCACCACGGAACCACGGGCAATGTTGATCAGATAGCCCTTGGGGCCTAAGTTGTCCAGCACCGTGGCATTGACCAAATTCAAAGTGGCGGCCCCGCCCGGCGCGGCCACCACCAAATAGTCGACCTCTGAGGCCATGGTCTCCAGCGAAGCATGAAAGGCATAGGGCAAGTTGGGTTTGGCAGACCGGCTGCAATAGCTGATTTGCATGTCAAACGCTGCAGCACGCTGGGCAATGGCCTGTCCGATGCGCCCCATGCCCAAGATGCCAACGCGCGCACCCGACATACGGCGGGTCATGCCAAACGACTCCATCACCCAATCGCCGTTGCGCACAAAGCGATCGGCCTGCGGGATGCGCCGTCCCACCGCCAGCATCAGCCCAAGCGCCAAATCGGCGACATCCGCCGTCATGGTGCCGGGGGTATGGGTCACCACAATGCCGCGCTCTTTGACCGCCTCCAGGTCAATGCCGTCGTAACCCACGCCACACAGGGCCACCAACTTGACTTGGGGCAACATGGCCAACAAATTTCGATCCACCTTGGACTCGCTGCCCGTGCCCACCAACGCGGTGACTTTGCTCAGCGCCATGGGGTCCACAATGTGCGCGTGGTCATGCACGATGTAGTCCTCTTGCTGCATGGCATGCATCAAAAACGCGGGCACGTTGGAGACTTTCATGAGGTGCTGTGTCATCTTCTTACTCCTGCCATTTGTATGCGCCAACTCTAACGCTTCAGGCAGGCTACGTCATTGGCTAACATGCTCGCACCCCGCAAGGCTTGCCCCCACTTTTCGATGGCCACTGAAAGAGCGCCCATGACAACGCCCACCGACACTTTGCACCATTGGTTAGACCAAGAAGCACAGGTTCGCCGCACCCTCCTGCCCCACGGGGTCACGCCCATGCACGATGTGTTGCCGCGCACCGGCTTGGAACTGATCCAAGGCATGCTGCTTGGCGACACCCATCCAGCGCCGTTTTCCAAGCTGTTGGATTTCGTCTTGGTCGAGGCCAGCGAAGGCCATGTGGCCTTTCAAGGCGCGCCAAGCGCAGAGTTCCTCAACCCCATGGGGACGGTGCATGGCGGCTGGTTTGCCACCTTGCTCGACTCGGCCATGGGTTGCGCTGTTCACACGCTTTTACCCGCGGGTCGCGGCTACACCACCTCGGGCCTGACGGTCAACTTGGTCAAAGCCCTCACCCCCAAGGTCCAGCGGGTGCGTGCCGTGGGCCAGGTGCTGCACAGCGGGCGCCAACTGTCCACGGCCGAGGCGCGGTTGATGGGTCCGGACGGCACCCTCTACGCCCATGCCACCTGCACCTGTTTGGTTTTTGACATTCCAGGACAATCCAAGCCATGAGACTTCTACACACCATGCTGCGCGTGGGCAATATGCAACGCGCCATCGACTTCTACACCCAGGCCATGGGCATGCAACTGCTGCGCACCACCCAACGCCCCGACCAACACTACGACCTCGCCTTTGTGGGCTACGGTGGCAACCCCGACCAAGCGGAGATCGAGTTGACCTACAACTACGGCGTCTCGTCTTATGACTTAGGCACGGCCTACGGCCACATCGCCATTGGCGTGGCAGACATCCACGCCACCTGCGACAAGATCCGCCAAGCCGGCGGCACCATCACACGGGAACCCGGCGCTGTCAAAGGGGGTGCCACCATGATTGCTTTTGTGCAAGACCCCGATGGCTACAAAATTGAATTGATCGAACGCGCAGAAGTTTGAGACACCTGCGGCCAGGATGGCAGCGCATGAAAAAAGGGCCTTGCGGCCCTTTTTTCATTGGCGTGATGCGCCCTCTTGCATCAGCCCTTTTTGGCGTAAGCCGAGCACCAGCCCTTGCCAGACACTTGCTTGCCGGCAAACAAGGGGCAACCGCCTGCCGCAGCGCCAGCGGCACCTTGGAACAGCGCGCAGTTGCTGCACATTTGGCCTGCGGCGTATTTGGCGAACTTGGCTTTGTCGACCTTGGTGGCATCGGCTTTGTAGCCCAAGCCAGCGGCTTGTGCGTCAGACTCGGCCACCATGGCTTGCGCTTGGGCGGCAGTGGCCATCGCGGCCGCGCCGGTTGCGGTCACGGCTTGCAACATGAAAACACGGCGGTTGGTAGGGGTCTTGAATACGTTGTTCATAGAAATCATCGAATGGGTAACCAGAAGATGCTGGCGTGCGATATCTTAGCGTCAGATACACAGGTTTACCCTTGGTGCAGACAAAGACAGCCTTTTCTTTGTCTCAGCGCTGGGGCCGCAGCAACACCTCAGCCTGCGCCAAAGCGTCCAAAGTGTCCACATCCAGCACACACCCGGGGTCGGACACGTCCAGGCGCCAAGCACTGCGAAGCGCCACCACCGAGCGCGCGCCCTCGTCGCCGCGCAAAGCCCTCAAAGCTGCACCGCAACTGGCATCAAAACCCACCGGGTGGCCTTTGTCGCCTTGGTAGCAGGGCACCACCACGGCATGATTTGTCAGCGCCTGCGCCACGGCCAACAAGGTGACGGGTTGCACCAAGGGCAAGTCGGCCGGCAAGACCAACCAGCCGCCTGCATTGGCCGTGGCTGCCACACCGCAGGCAATGCTGTCGCCCATGCCAGCTTGGGCCAGGTGCTGGGTGTGTTCGCGCTCGACGATGTGCCAAGGCAAGCCGCTGGCTTGTACGCAGCGCAACACATGGTCACGCACCCGCACACCGACCAAGGGCGCATCCAGCTTGTCCACTTGGGCGCCCGAGGCTTTGAAGCGCTCGCCCCGTCCAGCGGCCAGGATGATCACCACCACCGACGGGGTGTCGCCACTCACAGGCTGCACACGGTCTCGGTCGGGGCGGCAGCGCTGGCCGCTGCATGGGCCACGTTTTTCACCTGCACGATTTCGGCCACGATGGACACCGCAATCTCCGCCGGGGTTTGCGCTCCGATGCGCAACCCCACCGGTCCGTGCAAACGCGCCAAGGCCTCAGGGGACAAGTCAAAGTGCTCGGCCAAGCGTTTTTTACGCGCCTCTTGGTTGCGGCGCGACCCCAGGGCACCGATGTAGAACGCGTTCGAGTTCAAGGCCTCCATCAAGGCCATGTCGTCGAGCTTGGGATCGTGGGTCAGTGCCACGATAGCGGTGTGCGCATCGGGCACCAACTGCTGCACCACATCGTCGGGCATGCCCAGCACGCGGGTCACGCCGTCAATGCCGAGCGTGGCAGCGTACTCTTCGCGCGGATCGCACACCAGCACCTCAAAGTCAAGCAAGCTGGCCATCTGGGCCACGGCCTGGCTGAGTTGTCCGGCGCCAATCAACAACAAGCGCCAGCGCGGGCCAAACAAGGTGGTCAAGCTGGTGCCGTCAAACTGCAGCGTGTCGGTGCGCTGCGCGTCGCGCAGCGACACTTGGCCGGTGGCCAAGGTCACGGTGCGCGCCACCAACTGGTGGGCCGCTGTGCGCGCCAACACGTCTTGAATCCATTGCACCTCGGTGATGGGCTCTTGCACCAAACGCAAGGTGCCGCCGCAGGGCAAGCCAAACCGAGCGGCTTCTTCTTTGCTCACCCCATAGGCCACCATCGACGGGTGCGACAAGGCGTCGTACTCACCGGCTTTGATGCGGGCAATCAAATCATCTTCCACACAACCGCCCGACACCGAGCCACTGACCACGCCATCGTCACGCACCGCCAACAAGGCGCCCGGTGGGCGGGGGGCACTGCCCCAGGTCTCCACCACGGTGACCAGGGTGACGCGTCGGCCCGCTTGCCGCCAAGCGAGCACATCACTCAATACGCGCAAGTCCAAACTTTCCATGGCAGTCTCATTTCTCTGTGTGAGGGTGAACAACAAAGTCAGAGCATAAGCCGCTTGGGTAGGATGTGCAGCAGGGTCAACCTGCCCTGAGACCTTTGAGCTGTCACCTATGAAACAAATCGCCGACCTTCGCAAAAGCTATGAACGCGCCGAACTCAACGAATCGGCCTCTGCGGCCGACCCGATGCAGCAGTTTGACCAGTGGCTCAAAGAGGCCATTCAAGGTCAAGTGCCCGAGCCCAACGCCATGACCTTGGCCACCGTGGGCGGCGACCTGCGCCCCAGCACGCGCGTGGTGCTGATCAAAGGCTACGACGCACGCGGCATCGTGTGGTTCACCAACTACCAAAGCCGCAAAGGTCAGCAACTCGCGGGCAACCCCTTTGCGGCCCTGCAATTCCATTGGGTCGAGTTGGAACGTGTGGTGCGCATCGAAGGCCGGGTGGAAAAAGTCAGCGATGAAGAGAGCGACGCCTACTTTCACAGCCGCCCGCTGGACTCGCGCATTGGGGCCTGGGCCAGCCCGCAAAGCCAGGTGATCGACGGGCGTGGCACCCTGGTGGCCAATGCTGCCAAATACGGCGCGCAGTTTTTGCTGCAACCGCCCCGTCCACCGCACTGGGGCGGCTACCGACTCGTGCCCGACCAGTGGGAGTTTTGGCAGGGGCGCAAAAGCCGCTTGCATGACCGCCTGCGCTACCGGCTCAACCCGGCCATTGGCGCGGATCCGCACACCGACGCCGTCACGTGGCTGCGCGAGCGTTTGGCCCCCTGAATCAAACTCCCAAATTACCCCTGGTGCTGGCTTGCCAAGCGCGCAGGCACTTGGGCTGACACGCTCAAAAGTTGGCCTGCAAGCCCAGCTTCACACTGCGCCCGGCCAAGGGCGGGGCGTTGCTGCCCATGGTCTGCGTGAGCACCGAGGTGGACGAATAGGCCAGTTGGTTGGTCAGGTTGTCGAGCTTGGCAAACAACATCCAGCGCGTGCCTGCACTGCGGGTTTGGTAATTCACCCCCGCATTCCACACGGTGTAGCCCGCGGTGGTGACGTCGCCCGGCTGCGGCACACGGTGTTGAGCACCGGCATGTGTGAACCCGAAGCGCGCACCCCAAGCCTGATGAGCCCACACCCAGTCGGCCCCCACACGCATGGGTGCGATGCGCGGCAGGGGGCGGTTGTGCGTCACGTCATCGGCACGCACAAAGTCGGCACGCAGCGCCAAATCCATGGCACCTCGGCTGGCATCGGCGCTCCACAAGGCTTGGCTGCCCCCCACCATGCGCAGCGTGGCACTGGACTCCAAGCCGACCAAACGCGCACGCACCCCTTCAAAGGCATACACGGGCAAGCTGTGCGCGGGGTCCAGAGCGCCCGTCGCTTGCAGCGACAGGTAGTTGGCAAACTCCGACACAAAGCCTGTGACTGAGGCTTTGTGCGGCCCGTTCTTCCACTCGCCCCCAAGATCAACTTGCGTGGCCCGCTCTATCGCGCTGTTGGCGTTGCCGACCTCAAACGTGCCGGTTGCCGCATGCGGGCCATTGGCGAACAACTCGTAGTCTTTGGGCGCGCGCTGGCTCCAACTGAGGTGGCTGCTGAGCTGCCAACCGTTCTGCGCCTCGCCCTGGCGCAGGTTGCGCATGCCGCCCAAGGCCACGCTGAAAGGGCTGAAGCGTTTGTCCACCCCGGTGGTTTGGTTGCGCACAGTCACCGACTCGGCGCGTGCCCCGGCACTGAGCTGGCCCCAGTCGGCGCTCAATACTTGGTGGGTGAACAGCGCGTTGCTGTGCGTGCGGCTGGGCGGCACAAAGGCCTCGTCCCCCTGCACCGCCAGCTGGTTGCCCTCGCGCTGCACACCCACCACGCCTTGCAGCTGCAAGCCATTGGCCCAGCGTTGGGCGTAGGGTGTGGCCTCTAGGCGCAGCGCGTGTCCGCCATTGTCAAAGCGCGTTCCGGTGTCAGAACCCGGGTATTCGGTGTGGCTGTAGCGGGTGTGGCCCCATTGAAACTTCAGCGCTTGCAGCAGGCCTGCCGCATCACGCCACTGCCCCTCCATCACCTGGTGGCGGCGCAACATGCCAATGGTCACATCCGACTCAGCCACCGTGCCGTAGGTGCTGCGGTACTCACTGGCCGACAGCCCCAAGTACCCCCGGTCAAACAACAAGGTGCCCCCAATGGCCGAGCCTTGCGCATCGCTGGCCGAGTTGCACACCCGCCGCTGCGTGGTGGTCACGCCATTGACGGTGCAGTCCATGCGCTTGGGCACTGACAGGTTGCGGGTGCTGCGGTCCATGGCATCCACATGCAGCACAAATTTGTCGTTTCCTGCCTCGACCAAGGCCCCACTGCTGCGCTCTTGCGCAGCGCCACCAGCGCGCAGTTCGGCCTTGCCCAGCACGCCGCCCTGGGCGTCAAACGTGCGCTCACGGGCAATGCGGTTGTCGATCACATTCACCACGCCCCCGATGGCACTGCCGCCATACAGCAAGGTGGCGGGGCCACGTAGCACCTCGATGCGCTCGGTCGTGAGCGGATCCAGCGCAACGGCATGGTCAAAGCTCAAGCCCGACACGTCCATGTTCGCGCCACTGTTTTGCAAGATGCGAATGCGGTCCCCGTCCAAGCCCCGAATCACGGGCCGGCCCACATTGGGGCCGAACGAGCTGTTGGCAATGCCGGGCAAGTTGTCCAGCGTTTCACCCAAGGTGCTGCCTAGGCGTTGCGCCAGTGCCGAGCCAGAGAGTTGTTGTGCGGGCACTGACACGCTGGCGTTGTTGAGGGGTTGGGCGGTGATGGTGACTTCTTGCAGCTGTGTGGTCAGGGCGTCGGCTGACGCGCTCACCGATTGCGCCCAAGCCACTGACAAGCTGCCACAAGCAGCTGCAGCGACCAAGCTGCGTTGAAAAAACAAACTCATGATGGGGTATCTCACTGAAAAGAATTGACCACATGGGCAGCGCAGGGCCACCCATGCCAAGAAGGGGGTCAGTTCAAAACAGCGGGGGGCGCACGGGCGCTGAAAAAACGCGCGTGCAGTGCAAAGCGCTCGCGCAGTCCCAAACGCAGCCATGCGGTGGGCATGGCGAAAGCCAAGGTCAGACTCAACACAGCAGCGATGGCATGCTGACACAGTTGGTCAAAAAGCTGGCAATCGGCCGTGGATTTGTGTTCACCAAAAATCCAGCCCCATGGCGCTGGTGTGGCCGCAGGGGGCACGGCAGCTTCGGCTTGACTGCCTTCAGCCATCGCCTGCACGTGGGCGAGGCCTGAATTGCTGGCATGCACGAAGCGGTGCGCCAGCCCCAACGACTGCGCCAGCAGCACGAGCAAGGCCAGGACCAACAGGCCTTGACGCACACCCGCCTGCAAGCGCCAACCCTCAAGCATCGCGCACCTTGTCGGCAAAGGTGTGCAAAAACTTCTGCACCTTGGGCGCCACCACAAAGGCGCAATAGCCTTGGTCTGGGTGATGGGCGAAGTAGTCTTGGTGGTAGTCCTCGGCCGCCCAATAGTTGCGCAAGGGCAGCACTTCGGTCACCACCCGCCCCGACAGATGCTGGTTGACCTCATCCAGCACCTGCTGCGCCACCGCTTGGTCGGCCTCGTCCTGAAAATACACGCCGCTGCGGTACTGCGTGCCCACGTCGTTGCCTTGGCGGTTCAAGGTGGTGGGGTCGTGGATGACAAAGAAAATTTCCAACAACTCACGCAGGCTGATCTGGCTGGCGTCATAGCTGATTTGCACCACCTCGTTGTGGCCCGTGGTGCCCGTGCACACCTGCTCGTAGCTGGGCTTGTCCGTGTGGCCATTGCTGTAGCCCGAGGTCACCGTCAACACGCCCTTGACGCGCACAAACACCGCCTCGGTGCACCAAAAGCACCCGCCCCCGAGGGTGATGACCCGGGAGGACGATGAGGGCTGGGGGGGAACGGTCAAGGTGTGCATAGGCCGCCATCATATGATGCTGCGCCATGGACACCTTGCTCGCCCTCAAACCCCTGTTGACCACCCTGGTCTTGCCCATGAGCAGCGGCCTGCTGTTGCTTGCCGCCATGTTGGCATGGGCATGGCGACGCAGTGTGAGCAGGCGCCAACTTTCCATTCACCTGCCCATGGCGGGTGGCTTGCTGACCTGCGCAGGCTTGTGGTTGCTCAGCTGTCCCGCCGTGGCGCTGTGGCTGTCCGTGCACTTGCTGCCCCAAGTCAGCCCCACCTCACCCAAGGCCCTGCTGCGCGACAACGTGCAAGCCATCGTTGTTTTAGGCGGCGGGGTTGAACAACGCTCCCCCGAATACGGCGGGCCCAACTTGCCACCAGAGAGCATGGCCCGTCTGCTCTACGGCATGTACTTGGCGCAAGCCACCCGACTGCCCCTGGCCTACACCGGTGGCGTGGGCTGGGGCGCCGAAGACGGCCAAACGCCAGAAGCAGACGTCGCCGCCCAAGCCTTGGCACGGCTGCACGGACCCGGCCTGCGCTGGCAAGAAGGTCGGTCGCGCGACACGCGAGAAAACGCCCGCTTGACCGCCCAACTCTTGCAGCGCGACGGCGTCACCCGCGTGGCCATCGTCACCCATGCCTGGCACATGCCCCGCAGCGTGCGGCAGTTTGAAGCAGCAGGCTTGGACGTCACGCCCGCGCCCATGGGCTATATCTTTGCCGACATGCAACCGGTGCTGCTGTGGTTGCCCAGCGGCTCAGCTTTGCGCGAAAGTGCCTGGTTGCTCAGAGAGTGGCTGGGTCTGAGACTCACCTGATGCATGGGCTTGGGACAACAGAAACTTTCGATTGACTCGGGGTATATTACTAACCAGCAAGTCATTAACAACATGTCCACGTCCGACGTCACTGCCATGGCCACTCCTGAGACTGTTCACAAGCGTGAACGGCGCAAAGAGGCGCGCCCTGGGGAGTTGCTCGACGCGGCCTTGGCGCTGTTTGTCGAAAAAGGCTTTGCCGCCACCCGGGTCGAAGAGGTCGCTTCGCATGCTGGCGTGTCCAAAGGCACCTTGTTTTTGTACTTCCCCACCAAAGAAGACCTGTTCAAAGCCGTGATTCACGAGAACATCTCCAAGCTGTTTCCGGTCTGGAACGAAGAGTTCAAGAGCTTCACCGGCAGCAGTGGCGAAATGCTGCGCTACGCCATGCTGAGCTGGTGGCATCAAATTGGCAACACGCCGGCGAGCGGCATTGCCAAATTGGTCATCAGCGAAGCCCAAAACTTCCCTGACATCGCCGCTTTTTACCAAGCCGAAGTGATCCGCCCGGGCAATGCGCTGCTGCGTCAAATCTTGGCGCGTGGTGTGGCCAGTGGCGAGTTTCGCCCCATGGATCTGGACCAAACGGTCTACACCGTGGTGGCCCCCATGATCTTCATGATGATGTGGAAGCACTCGATGGGTGCTTGCGCCGCATCGGCCGACATCGTCGACCCTGAACGTTTCATTCACATGCAAGTCGACGTGCTGCTGCACGGCATGACAGCTTCACACCCCTCTTGACCATGCACATCAAACCCCGCTGGATCGTGATTGCCATTGTTGTGCTGGCCCTGGTGGTCAGTGTCTGGCGCGCACTTGCAACGCGTCAACAGCAGCAACTTGCTGCGGCCACGCCCATGCCTGACATCACGCAGATCGAACTGGCACGTCAAGACGTGTGGACGCTTGAGCCGCGCGAGATCACCCAAACCCTGGACCTCTCAGGCACCCTCAAGGCGCTCAACTACGCCGTGATCAAAGCCCGTGTGGCAGGTGAGCTCAAAGAGTTCAGCGTGCGTGAGGGCGATGTGGTCAAAGCTGGCCAAGTGTTGGCCCGCATCGACCCGACCGAATACCAGCGGCGTTGGCAACAAGCCAAAGACCAAGCCGATGCCGCCAAAGCCCAAATGGAAATTGCGCAGCGCCAGTGGGACACCAACAAAGCGCTGGTCGACCAAGGCTTCATCGCCAAGACCGCGCTCGACAACTCACAGGCCTCTTACCAAGGCGCAGTGGCCACCCACCAAGCGGCCATCGCGGGCGCCGACGTGGCCCACAAAGCCTTGGAGGACGCCGTGCTCTACGCGCCCTTCTCTGGCGTGGTAGCGCTGCGCGCGGCCCAAGCCGGTGAGCGCGTCAACGTGGACGCCAAGGTGTTGGAGTTGGTCGACCTGAGCCAACTCGAAGTGGAAGTGCCGCTGAGCCCCAGCGACTCGGTCGATGTGCGCATCGGGCAAGTGGCCCAACTGCAGGTCGAAGACCGCCCCGAGACGATCATGGCCAAAGTCAAACGCATCAGCCCCAGCGCCCAAGTGGGCAGCCGCAGCGTGTTGGTCTACCTCTCGATCGATCAGCCCACCGGCTTGCGCCATGGCTTGTTTGCCAAAGGCAGTTTGAATTTGCAGCGCAGCCAGCTGCTGGCTGTGCCCTTGTCTGCGGTGCGCACCGAGCGTGCGCGTCCTTATGTGCAGGTGCTGGAGACGGTGGCCGACCAGGTGCATGTGGCACACAAGCTGGTGAACTTGGGGTTGCGTGGCAACGATGCCCGTGACAGCAGCGCTCAGACCTGGATCGGCGTCGAGGGCATTGCCCCAGGCACCCGCGTGCTCAAAGGCCATGTGGGTGCTTTGCGCGAAGGCCTGCAGGTGAAATTCACGGCCAGTCCAGTCACCCCTGCCAGCAGCAGCTCGCACTGAACACGCCATGTGGTTCACCCGAATCAGTCTGAAAAATCCGGTCTTTGCGACCATGCTCATGCTCGCCTTTGTGGTGCTGGGCCTGTTCTCTTACAAGCGCTTGCAAATTGACCAGTTCCCCAACATCGACTTCCCCGTGGTGGTCATCACCACCGAATACCCTGGCGCCTCACCCGAAATTGTGGAGAGTGAAGTCAGCAAAAAAATCGAAGAAGGCGTCAACGCCATCGCGGGCATCAACGCCCTGACCTCTCGCAGCTACGAAGGTATGTCGGTGGTGGTGGTGGAGTTTCAACTGCACATCGATGGCCGCAAAGGCGCCGACGATGTGCGCGAAAAAGTGGCCAGCATCCGCCCCAGCCTGCGCACCGACGTGAAAGAGCCCAAGGTGCTGCGCTTTGACCCCTCGAGCCGCGCCATTTGGTCACTGGCCGTGTTGCCCGCCAAGCCCAATGACGCCAGCCCAGGGGCAGCCACGGCCGCCGTTGAGTTGACCAACTGGGCCGACCAAGTGCTCAAGAAGCGTTTGGAAAACGTGCGCGGCGTGGGTGCCGTCACCATCGTGGGCGGCACCAAGCGCGAGATCAACCTCTACCTCAACCCCCAAGCCATGGACTCCTTGGGGGTCAGCGCCGACCAAGTGGTCAATGCCGTGCGCACCGAAAGCCAGGACATGCCCGTGGGCTCGCTGCGTTCCTTGCAACAAGACCGCGTGATCCAGGTGCAGGGCCGCATGCTGCGCCCCGAAGACTTTGGCCGCATCATCGTGGCGCGGCGCGGCACCACACCGATTCGCTTGTCTCAAGTGGCCAGCGTCAAAGACGGGGCCCAAGAAGTCGAGAGCTTGGCGCTCTACAACGGCCAACGCACCTTGCTGCTGACGGTGCAAAAAGCGCAAGACGAAAACACCATCGACGTGATCGACGGCCTGAACAAAACACTCAACGACATTCGCCCCTTGCTGCCCCCCGGTGTGCGTTTGGAGTCGGTGCAAGACAACGCACGCCCCATCCGCGTGGCGGTCAACAACGTGCACCAAACCCTGATCGAAGGGGCCCTGTTGACGGTGCTGATCGTGTTCTTGTTTTTGAACTCGTGGCGCTCCACCGTCATCACCGGTTTGACCTTGCCGATTGCCATCATTGGCACGTTTTTGTTCATGTACATGTTTGGCTTCACCATCAACATGATCACCCTCATGGCCTTGTCGCTGTGCGTGGGCTTGTTGATCGACGACGCCATCGTGGTGCGCGAAAACATCGTGCGCCATGTGCAAATGGGCAAAGCCCCCTACCAAGCAGCCCTGGACGGCACGCAAGAAATTGGCTTGGCGGTGATGGCCACCACCTTGTCCATCGTGGCGGTGTTTTTGCCCATCGGCTTCATGGGCGGCGTGATCGGCAAGTTTTTCCACCAATTCGGCTTGACCATCGTGGCCGCGGTGCTGATCTCGATGTTCGTGAGCTTCACGCTCGACCCGATGCTCTCGTCCATCTGGCACGACCCCACCATCCATGCACACGGCGAACATGGCAACACTGGCCTCTACGACCGCACGATTGGCCGCGTCACCGCCTGGTTTGAGCGCGGCACCGACCGCTTGAGCGATACCTACCAAGACATCTTGCGCTGGTCTTTGCATCACCAGCGCGCCACCCTCGCGCTGGCGGTGGTCACCTTTGTCACCAGCATCTTCATGGTGCCCTTATTGGGCACTGAGTTTGTCCCCAAGGCCGACTTCTCGGAAACCTATGTGAACTTTTACACGCCCGTGGGTTCGTCCCTCGAGGCCACCGAGGCCAAAGCCCAACAGGTCGAAGCCATCATCCGCGAGTTCCCCGAGGTGCGCTACACCGTGGCCACCCTCAACACCGGCAGCGCCAACGGCAAAATTTACGCGGCCCTCTACATCCGCTTGGTTGACCGCAAGCTTCGCCAACGCAATTTAGACGACATGTCTGCGCTGCTGCGCCAACGCTTGCTGCAAGTGCCTGGCATCACCCTCACCCATGTGGGCTTGCTCGACACCATGGGCGGCAACAAGCAGATCGAGTTTTCTTTGCTGGGCACCGACTTGCGTGAGCTCGAACGCCTGACCCAGCAAGTCATGCACGCGGTGCGACCCATTCCGGGCTTGGTGGACTTGGATTCGAGCGTCAAGCCCGACAAACCCACCATCGAAGTCAAGGTGCAACGCGAAGCGGCCAGCGACTTGGGCCTGACGCTGGGCAGCATTGGCAGCCAACTGCGTACCCTTGTGGCGGGGCAGACCGTGACCAGTTGGCGCGCAGGGGACGACCAAACCTACGACGTCAACGTGCGCTTGAACCCCACAGCGCGCACCCAAACGCAAGACCTGGAACACCTGCCCTTCACCGTGGGCACCGCCGCCGATGGCAGCCCGCGTGTGGCGCGCCTCAACCAAGTGGCGCAGGTGAGCGAGGGCACGGGGCCCAACCAAATCAACCGCCGCGACTTGAGGCGTGAAGTGGCCATCAACGCCAACGTCTACAACCGCTCCATGGGCGAGGTCTCCAACGACATCCGTCAGGTGATGAAGGGCATCGCTTTGCCGCCTGGCTACAGCTTTCAGTTTGGCGGCTCGACCAAGAGCATGCAAGAGTCCTTTGACTACGCCATTTCGGCGCTGGTGTTGGCGGTGGTGTTCATCTACATGATTTTGGCCAGCCAATTCAAAAGCTTTTTGCAACCCATGGCTTTGATGACGGCCCTGCCCCTGACGCTGATTGGCGTGGTGCTGGCCTTGCTGATGTTTGGCTCGGCCCTGTCCATGTTCTCGGTGATTGGCATGGTCATGCTCATGGGCTTGGTCACCAAAAACGCAATTTTGTTGGTCGACTTTGCGATTCGCGCACGCCAAGACCAGGTGCTGCCCGATGGCAGCATCCAAGTCGGCCTGTCCCGCAACGACGCCCTCATGCTGGCCGCACGCGTGCGCTTGCGCCCTATTTTGATGACCACCTTGGCGATGATCTTTGGCATGGTGCCGCTGGCCTTTGCGATTTCTGAGGGTTCCGAGCAGCGGGCTCCGATGGGTCAAGCCGTGATTGGTGGCGTGGTCACCTCCTCGTTGCTGACCTTGGTGGTGGTTCCGGTGGTGTATTGCTACATGGATGATCTGGCGCAATGGTTGCGCCGTGTGTGGGGCTCGGGTGTCAGCCGCACGCAACCCTGACCGCTAAAATTTGAGCTTGAGCCCACAAGGCCGTAGCAATGTATTTGGAGTATTGAGATGAACCAAGAACAAGCCCGCTTCAACATGGTGGAGCAACAAATCCGCCCTTGGCAAGTGCTCGACAAAGCCGCATTGAACGTGCTGTCGAACCTGCAGCGTGAACTGTTCGTGCCTGATGCCTACCAAGCACTGGCCTACACCGACACCGAAATCCCCTTGGGCCATGGCCAGACCATGGTGCCCCCGCGTGTGGACGCCCGTTTGATGCACGACCTGCACCTGAGTGGCACAGAGAAAGTGCTGGAAGTGGGCACCGGCAGCGGCTACCTCACGGCCTTGCTGGCTGGACGCGCGCAGCGTGTCATCAGCTTAGAAGTCAACCCCGAGTTGGCTGCCACCGCACGCGCCAATTTGCAGCGTGCGGGCGTGACCAATGCCGATGTGCGAGTGGCCGATGGCAGCCAAGGCGCTGCTGGCGATGCGCCATTTGACGCCATCGTCTTGGGCGGCTCGGTCGCCGAGGTGCCCCAAGCCTTGCTGCAGCAACTCAAAATTGGCGGTCACTTGATCGCCATTGTGGGCACCGACCCCGTGATGTGCGCCACGCTCTTGACCCGCACAAGCGACGCCAATTGGCACAGCAAAGCCCTGTGGGACACCACCGCACCTCGCCTGCAAGGTTTTGCCGAGCCCACCCGCTTTCACTTTTAAGAGCTCCCCATGATCGATCAAATTCAACCGGTACAGCTCGCGGCTTGGGCCGCCAGCCATGCCGCACAAGGACCCGTCGTCGTGCTCGATGTGCGCGAACCCTGGGAAGTCCAAACCGCCAGCGTCAGGCCCGAAGGCTTTGAGCTGCTGACCATCCCCATGAGCACTGTGCCCGCGAGCTTGCAAGACTTGCCCCGTGATCGCCCCATTGCCTGCCTGTGCCACCATGGCGCGCGCAGCATGCAGGTGGCCGCCTTTTTGGCCCAGCAAGGGTTTGCCACCATCGCCAACATCGCCGGCGGGATCAACGCTTGGTCATCACAAGTGGACACCTCAGTGCCCACGTATTGATTTTTGAAAGAACCGCATGAAGCTCTCTCGTACTTTGTTTCGCACCCTGCCTTTGGCAGCGGCCATGACCTGTGCTTTTGCACCCTGTGTACAAGCCCAAAGCTTGGTCGAGTTGTACGACGCGGCCCGCAGCTACGACGCGAGCTACATGGCGGCCAAATCCTTGTACGAAGCCAACTTGGCCAAAGCCAACCAAACCCTGGGGGGTGTGTTGCCCAATATCGCGTTGTCGGCTTCTGCCTCACGCACCTATTTCAATTACCGCCCCGACTACCCTGTGGTCAACGTGGACCCCACCAAATCCATCTTGCCCAGCGAACGCTACTTTGGCACCGGATCGGCCGCCATCACCTTGACCCAGCCCATCTACCGCCCCGCGGTGTGGGCCACTTACAAACAAGGTGGGCCTTTGCTGCAACAAGCTGCCGCCCAATACGAAACCGCTGAGCAAGACCTGCTGGTGCGTGTCTCACAAGCCTACTTTGATGTGCTCACCAGCGAAGACAGCCTGGAGTTGGTGCAGGCCCAAAAGAAAGCCGTGGGCGAACAACTGGCCTCGGCCAAGCGCAACTTTGAAGTGGGCACCACCACCATCACCGGCGTGCGCGATGCGCAAGCCCGGTTCGATCTGACCACCGCCCAAGAAATTGCCGCCGCCAACGATGTGCGCATCAAACGCTTGGCGCTTGACTTGGTGGTGGGGCTGAGCAACGCCAAGCCCAAACGCTTGATCGACAACAGCCAACTGGTGAAAGCGCCCACCGACGATGTCAACGTCTGGGTGTCCCAGTCTGAGCTGGCCAGCCCCGCAGTGCGCCAAGCGCAATTGGGCTTGGAAGTCGCCAGGCTAGAGGTCGACAAAGCCATGGCCGGCCACAAGCCCACCTTGGATGCGCAAGTCTCCTACGGCGGCATCCGCAACGTGGCGGGCAGCTCGACCCAGTCGGTGCCCTCGCACGTCTACAACCCCTCCGCCGCCATCGTGCTGAACCTGCCCATCTTCTCGGGCTTTGCCACCGACTACCGTGTGAAAGAAACCGTCTCCCTCGAGGGCAAAGCCCGCGCCGACTTGGAAGCGGCCAAGCGCAACACGGCCCAAGCCACCCGCACCGCCTATTTCGGTCTCGTTTCGGGTCTCAGCCAAGTGCAAGCCTATCAAGCCGCTGAGGCGTCGAGCCAAAGCTCCTTGGATGCCAACAAACTGGGTTATTCGGTGGGCGTGAACATCAACATTGACGTCTTGAATGCCCAAAGCCAGCTCTACCAAACCAAGCGCGACTTGGCCAAAGCGCGTTACGACGTGTTGGTGGGCACCTTGAAGCTGCGCCAAGCCACCGGCACCTTGACACCGCAAGACCTGCAACCGATCAACGCACTGCTCACGCCTTGAGGTAGGGCGCCAGTGCCTGCACCGTGCGCTGCGCGGCACCGCGGTGGGCTTGCGTAAACGCGGCACAGGCGGCCACATGGGCATTTTCATCCGGCCCAAAGCGCACCATTTGCAAGGCAGTGACGATGGCGTGGGCCATGTCCTCCACCCGCACAGCAGCCCCAGCGGCTTGGGCCAACTCGGCAGCTTCGGCAAAGTTGAAGGTGTGCGGGCCCATCAGCACCGGGCAGCCACACGCCGTGGCCTCGATCAGGTTTTGTCCGCCCAAAGGCGCAAAGCTGCCGCCCAGCAGGGCCGCATCGGACAGGCCGTAATACAGCGCCATCTCGCCCAACGAATCGCCCAGCCACACGGTGTGGACATCGGTCTCAAGGGCCGCATCGGGCCCGTCCGTCCACTGGCTGCGGCGAGACACCTGCCAGCCCCGCTCTTGCAGCATGCGCGCCACGTCGTCAAAGCGCTGCGGGTGGCGTGGCACCACCAACCAATGCACGGCATTCACATGGTCTTGCTGGTCCAAGGGGTCTTCTTTGAGGGCTTGCAAGGCATCGAGCCACAAGGCTTCTTCGCCCTCGCGCGAACTGGCCAGCAAGATAACTGGGCGCGTCAAGCGCTGCGCCCACACCAAGGCTTGGGTGAGTTGCGCCCCATCCGGTTGGGCATCGAACTTCAAATTGCCCAACACGCCTTGCACCGGCGCACCCAAGGTGCGCAGGCGTTGTGCATCGGCCGCGGTTTGGGCCCATACCGCCGTCAAGCCGGCATAAGCCGGGCGTGACAGCCAGGACAAACGTT